>JAZDFO010000067.1:0-22025 GCA_043807785.1 Microcaldota archaeon
GGGGTCGCGACCACGACGATGCTGGGCGAAATCGGCGTCACCATGCTCTTGTTCTACCTTGGGCTGGAATTGAGCGTCAAGCACTTCAAGGAAAGCGGCGCAATTGCCACGGTGCTGGCGTTCGTGGAAATGCTTTTCGCGTTCGTCGCCGGGTTTGTCATCGCCAAGCTGTTCGGGTTCGCCACCATCGAGAGCATAGTCATCGGCGCGATGCTCACGGCAACCAGCACGGTGGTGACCGGCAAGTTCATCCTCGACCGCAACCTCTCGCAGACGCCCGAGGCGAGAATCACGTTTTCCGTGCTCGTGCTCGAGGACATCTTCGCGGTGCTCGTGCTCGTTTTGATAAACTCGCTGGTGGCGCAAAAGACGCTCAACCTGCTTGCGTTCAACGGCATCGTGTTCGTCATCGCGCTGTTCTTCATCGTCTCGGCGGTGTCAAAGCACGTGCTGCGCTTCCTTGGGAACATGGGCTACGAAAGCCAGATGTGGCTCTACGGCGTCGGCATTTTCCTCGTCGTATCCTACTTCGGGAGCAACTACGTGGGCATCCCGCCGGCCATTGGCGCGTATTTCGCTGGGTTTGCCTTAAGCGAGAGCGCCTACGGCGAGAGGATAAAGCGCGATTTGGGCGTGTTTAAAGAGTTCTTCATACTGTTCTTCTTCGTCAGCTTCGGCGCAACTGCTTCGCTGCCGTCCAACCCCATGATATACGCCATGCTCGCCGTGCTGGCGGCCGGCTACATGCTCGCCAAGCTCGTCGCGCACGGCATCACCGGCACGGCAATCGGGCTTGACGCGAAATCCGCGGTCACCGGCGGCCTGCTGATGGGCTCGGTGGGAGAATTCGCGATAATCATCGCCACCGCTGCCGCGGCAATCCTGCCCAACGCCGCAGACATCCTCTCGCTGGCTTTCCTGCTTACCATTGTTACAACCGCGCTCATGCCAATATTGTTCGACAGGAAGGACAAGATTGCGCAGCTGTTCGAGAGATTTTACCCAATCAAGCTGCAGAACGAGACGCGCGTGCTGCAGAGGCAGGTCAACGCCGTCGAGAGGTTCGGCAGCGACCCGGCGTTCCAAAGCGAGTTCGCCAAGTCCCTCGGCGTGCTCTCAAAAAACATGGTCATCGCGCTGTCGATTGTCTACCTCAGCTACATCGCCAACTTCGAATTCGGCGTCCCGTTTCTGCCGTTCATCCCAAAGGGAGCCACGCCCGGGCTGCTCATCCTCCCGCTTATCGCCTGGCCGATTTACAGGTTCATCACCGAGCTGAAAAAAATCACGCGGCAGGCCACGCGCTCGCTCGTATTCGGCACTTTTAGGCCCAGTGACGAGCTCATGGACGCTGCCGAAATGGAGGCCGCAGACGTGTTTTCCGGAATCGTGCTGACGCTCGTCGGCGTTGGCGCGACTGCGTTCATCTACTACGCGTTCCCGGGAGAATTCCTGTTCCTTGTGATCCCCGGCACTTACACGATTCTCGCGGCGATGTACTTGAGCAAGTCATTTTACGGCCTCATCGAGCAGTACGAGATAATGGAGGCGCGAATGAGCATCGGCGAAAGCGGGGTCAAGGACAAGAGCGTGCTTTCGCTGGCAAGCGAGTTCGACGAGCACGCGCAATACTTCCGGCAGCTCAACAGCGAGAGGCTTAAGACTCACGAGGCAGTAGCTGACGCCCTGCGCTCAAACGACGTTCGCACCGCAAAGGTCTCTCTCGTGAAATTCAAGCGCAAGGAAACGCAGGCGCTGGTGAACCTGTTCGACTTCCAGGGCATGAGGCACTTCCCGCAGCTGCGGCGCATGGTGGCAAAGGGCATCGAGCGAAACCGGCAGTTCGAGCACGGAATCCCGCAGGCCAAGAGCCGGGTTGCCTTCGAAAAATACCTGGAAAGCCACCTCAAGCCCCACTTGTTCGAAAACCACCCCGAGTCCGGCCGCAGGCTCGACGCAGCCGCGCAGACACTGATTGAACGCGAGATGGCAAAGAACAAGACGAATGCAACGCCGGCTGCGGCACGGAAGCCGCGCAAGAGGAAATGAACTGATTGCGGGCACAGCATTGCAACCGCTCAACCAATTGCCGAAGAATGGCGTTCAATTGATTGAACGATAGTTTTATTAATTGAACCATCGTTCAAAATATCATGCTCTTCGATGAGGGCGTGAAATGGAGGCTGCTGCGCTATTTTTTCAAAAACGCGGGCGGCGAGCATTACGTCAAGCAATTGGCGAAGACGGCGGGGGTCAGCGCGGGCTCTGCCAGCTCGGCTTGCAAGTCCCTCGAAGGCGAGGGGTTCCTCGCTTCGCGCAAGCACGGCAACGCGCTGTTCTATTCGCTCAACAACGACAACCCTGCAGTCCTGCGCCTCAAATCGGCGTGGTTTTTGGCGGAAATGGGCCCGCTGGAGCGCCGGTGGAAGGACGCGGAATTCCAGTCCGTTGCGCTCTACGGGTCGTACGCTTCCGGGGAGTTCGTGGAAAAGAGCGACATCGACCTGCTGTTCATAACAAACGTTAAGAAGAGCAAAGCGCTGGATGTGGCAATGCAAGTGCAGCAGCATTTCAAGGCGAGAGTCTCGCCTACCGTGCTCAAGGCGGGGGAGTGGATGGAAATGGCCCGCGGCAAGGAAAGGTTTTATATGGAAGTCGTCGCAAACCACGTGCTCCTGCACGGCACGTCGGTGGTGGTGGGATGAAGGTCGACGAGCTTTTCCGCGAAGGCTACCTCAAGAGGATACCGCGTTCCGAGGAGCGCGTGAAGAAGTCTCTGGTAGTTGCGGAGAGATACCTTTCCGAGGCCAAAAAGGCGTTGGATGCCGGGATTGAAGGAATGGTGGTGCTCGCGGCCTACAGCTGCGTGTTCCATGCCGCCAGGGCGATACTCTTCCGGGACGGAGTGGGGGAGAGAAGCCATTTCGCGGTATACGACTACCTGAAGGAAAAGCACGGAGGGCTGGGAACACAGCAGATTGACTCGTTCAACCTCTACCGCCAGCTGCGCCACTCGGTCGCCTATGGCCTGGACACGGAAGTCGGCGCGGACGACGGCAGGCAGGCAATCAAGTTCGCGGAATCATTCCTTGGGAAAGTCAAAGACTACTTGAAGCTACAGCCGCCTCACCCAAACTAGTCAACCCCTCCTGCGGCACTCCCCCGAAATAGGCATAAAAACACTCCAGCGCATAGTTGCCAGCGGTAGCCATGGAATTGTGGGAAAAATACCCGTTTTGCGAGGAGGCACGCAAGCGCGCGCGGGCATCGGGGGAGCAGAGCGTCAGCGGCGCAGAGATTTCGCACGCCAGCGAAAAAGTGCTTTCGGCGCTCAACGGCAGGCCGGTTGCCGGAGGGCTTTCGGCAAAGGAATACGCGCTGGCGAGGCTTCTGCTCGCAGCTTCAGGCAACCGTTACGCGTTTGAGAAGTTCGCGCAGGAAATGGCGGCGAGGTACGCCCGCGAAATCGCGGAAGGCGGGGAACCGGAGATGGCTTGGGCTGCAGCGGAATTCTTCCCCGGCGCGAAGATTGAATCCGACGAAAACTATTCGATTCCCGTGCTGCAGTACGCCAATGCCGGAAGGGCGCTGGCAAACGAGGCCGTGGAGGCCGGAAGGGTATTCCTTTCCGCGCGCGCGATGCTCAAACTAATCGAAAAGGCAATCAAAGCGAGAATATTGGAGGTGAAAGCGGATTCCACGTCGCTGCCGGCGCAAGTCAAGGAAGCCGCTAAAGAGCTCTCGGAATCCGCGCCAAAGGCGGTCGCGCCCGCAGCCGCGTTCAAGGGCAAATATCTCAGCCTGCCTGCGCTCGCTGCCATTGCAGCCGGCGTGGGGGAAGGCAAGAGGTACTACGCGTCGCTTGCGCTGGCAAACGCCTGCTCGCTCGACGGGCTGGCAAAAGAGCAGGCGATGGAGGTCATGCGCGCGTTTGCGAAAAACTGCTCGCGCAGCACGCACGATTTCACTGAAAAAGAGGCGCTTGCGACGATGGAATGGGTCTACCGCCACCCGCCGGCGTTCTTCTACCTCAAGCCCCTCCGCGACGCGCAAATCGTCGACGAGGAAACGCTTGCAAAGACTTCCGCGATGCTAAGGCAGGGAAGGCAAGGTGCGGGCAGGGCTACGGCGGGAGCAAGAACAAGGGGAAGAAGGTAATCGAAGATGCCTGAAAAAGCCGGTGGAATGGGGTTGCACGGCAGGGTGCAACCTCCGGCAGAGGAGTGGATTAGGGCAATTCAGGAAAACCCCGAGAAGTTCCCCATGCTCAATAACTATATTTGGGCCAATGAGTTGCATGCCGACCGCAGAATGAAATTCAATGAGTACCTCAGGCAAAGCGCGCCAATCATTTCGGGGACGCTAATCGGCGGGGTTTTGGGTTATTTTGCGGCAAGACGTTTCTCCGCCACGCAAGGGGTCATGACGCGCGGGAAATTCATTAAAACGGTTGCAACGGGGGCAGGCCTATTGGCAACCGGAAGGGTGGCAGACATTTTTTCAACCCGGAGGGTATTGACTCGTTTTGAAGAGAGCTTGGGAACCATCCGGGAACACCCTGCATTTCAAGGATTGCCTAAAGAAGTGCAAAGAAAAATCATGCCTCAACTCGGGGCAATTGAGGCTAATCCAATGATAGACACGCGGATTGGCGACCAGAAAAACCCTGCGGTTGCGACAGGGATGGCAGCGGCTGAAACCGCCGGCTTAACAGCTTTGGCCGGAACCCTTGCAGCGCAATTTCGGGGGGCTCAGGCACTATTGCGCTTGTTTGATGAAAAAGGACGGACTGAAAGAAAGCCTATTGGCCGCAGGGTGTTTCTGGCGACAGCGGGCAGCGCAACGGCGGCTTTCCTTTACGTCACGCAATCAAACGTGCGGGTTGGAAATTTCCTCAAAGAGCATCCAAAACTCATCGAAGCGGAACTCAATGAACTCCACGGGATGATGGGGCCACAGGGCAGAATTGACTGATGGGGACGCAGGAAGAAGGGTTTATTAGAGTTGCCGGCGCAAATATTGAACGGGGTTTTTCACAATGGCTGATTCTTCAGAGGATTTGTCGGCAAGCCTGCAGGAGTTCCAGAACCTCCAGCAGCAGCTTCAGATGGTGCTGATGCAAAAGCAGCAGATGGCGGCAGCCGAAGCCGAATTGGGCAAGGCCATCGACGAGGTCGCCAAGCTCGCCGACGGCGCTCATGCATACAGGCTGGTCGGCAGCGTTTTCGTGCCGAAAGACAAGGCCGAGCTGCACAAGCAATTGGAGGAAGAGAAGGAGAGCATGCAGGCCCAGAAAATGATTCTCGAAAAGCAGGAGACTCGGTTTGCCGAGCGCCTCGAGCTGCTGCGCAAGAAGTTCGAGCGCGCGCAGAAAGGCGAGGGCGCTTCGCTCTCAAAATCGGGCTGAAAAACGGCAACTGTCGAACCGGATTTAGCCGTTGGACGAAGGAAAAAAGTTATATACTGCAAGCCGGAAATGCCGTGTTGCACTCGAATGCCATGTTTGGGTGGTGAGAGAGCCAACGGCGTTCTTCCAGCTAATTAGAACAACAAGGATTTGCCTCCTTTGGAAGAGCCTGCCTTTTCCTCTCCCCAACCATCTCCAATCCCCCCCACCCTGCAAAGCAGGCTAGGCATTAAACACAATTGCCAGCTGCAAGTTGTGGAAACAACACGGGGGCCTTAAACCCGCTTTTTCCCTGCGGCTTTTATGGCGAGGCGGACTTCCCTGATTTTCTTGCGTACGTCGCCTTCCTCGAAGGCAGTGCCGATTTGGATGCCGTCGGCTCCTGCGGTGATGATGTTGCTTGCCTGCGCGGGGGTCCGCGCGCCGCCGGCGTAGAAGTAAAACATGTCCTTGGCGCAAGCCTTGGCGACCGCAGCGACAAGCTCGACGGGGGCGGGCTCTGCCGCGCCGCTTCCGACGTCGGTAATGAGTACATGCGAGCCGGAGAATTTTGCAGCCAGCGCGCACGATGCGGCCAAGTCGGGCCGGTCGCGGGGAACTACATTGGCGTTGCCAATCCAGCCGACGGTGCGGCCGGGCTCCAATACCAGGTAACTGGTCGGGATTGCCTCGATTTTCATGCGGTGCACTACCGGAGCAGCCTGGATTTGGGCGGTGGAAAGCCAGTAGACGTCGCGGCTGTTCATCATGTGCATGAAATACACCGCGTCTGCGTAGTGCGTGATGCCTGAAATGTTGCCGGGGAACAAAACTACCGGGATGCTGACCTCTTCCTTTATCATCTTGACCGTGTCGTCGAGCAGCGAGCCTTGCGCGCCGATGCTGCCGCCGATGAGGATGACGTCGCTGCCTTCCTCGTAGGCGAGCTTGGCAATCTGCACTCCGCGCTCTAGGTAGCTCTTGTCCGGGTCGATGAGGGAAAACAGCATCGCACCCTCGGACTCGACTTTTTCCGCATAGTATTTCTCAATCCTTCCAGGCTGCATGGGAAAACACCTTTTCGAGTGGAAATAAAGCGAATGCGTCTTTAAAAGAGGTTGCCTGCAGGGGAAAAAACTGGCGGGTTAGGCATAGAAAGAGCCTTGAGCCTTCGGAGCCCCTCGAGGATTTTTGCGTCGTGCGAGCCGTGCCAATACACCTTGGAGCAAGAGGCGCATCTCCAAAATGTTTTCGTCGACGCAAACGACTTGGGCGCAACCACGGATTTCACGGACGCTTTCGCCGCGCGATGCAGCCTGCCGTTGCAGACCGGGCAGATTGACTTGCTCGGCACGGCGGATTCCTTGACGCTCTGCAAATCGAAACCCGCAAGCGCGCAGAACTCGAGGACTTGCGCCTGCAATGCATTGGAACGGATGAGGATGCACTTGGCGTAATCCGCCGCCTTGCGCGAGAGCGCCACGTCGCGGGTGATGAGCGTCGCATCCTCCCGCACGCACTGGCGGATTAACGCGTCGTCGTTTGGGCTCTTTGGAGCAATGACGCTTACGCCGAGCATGCGCAGCCAGCGGGCCAGCCGCGAAAGCATCACGTCGGCAGCATAGATGGAGCTGGCCATGGATTGCTTTTGAGAGCGAGGCGGATAATAAAGGCTTTTAAATCGCCCAAGGGAATAGGGCATTCATGCCGCCAAAGACGCGCAAGGCAAAGGAGCAGCGACCGGAAAGCCTCTACGTGCGAAGGGGCGAGGAAATCGAAGACGAAGCGGTGGAGAAGGCCACTGCAGAGCCCCTATTCGTGAAAATCACGCGCTATTTCGGGGCAAAAAACGCCGCGTACGGAAAGGGCGCGAAGTTCACGACCGAGCAGCACGCGCTGTTCGAATTCCTGCAGTGGAACATCTCGGCCGAGGAATTCTACGCGGCATCCAAGGCGCTGCTGCTTTACGGCGTCACGCTCGGCGCGGTGCTGGCCGCGGTATTCTTTCTGTTCATCGGCCCGGGGCTCACCAGCGACTTGAGCATGCTCTCGCTCGGCGCGCTTTTGTGCGTGTTTGTCCCGCTAATCGGGGCGGTGTATTTCCAACAGTATCCCAAGATGGCCGCCAACCACGAGAGGATGATGTCGCTGGCGTACACGCCGGAAATCGTCAACTACCTGGTGATGAGCCTGCGGCTCAACCCAAACCTCGAGCGCGCCGTGGAATTCGCAGCCAACCACGGGCGCGGAAAGATTGCCGACGAGCTAAAGGAGCTGGTCTGGGACGTCCAAATCGGAAACTTCCACAGCGTCGAAGAGGGCCTTGACGCGATGGCGTACCGGTGGGGCGGCTACAGCGACGACTTCAAGCACGCGCTCATGCTCATCCGCAGCTCGTCGCTTGAGACCGACACCACGCGCCGAGTCGAGCTGCTTGAAAAGGCTTCCGCGGACGTGCTTGAAGGCAGCCGCGAGAAGATGGACATTTACGCGCGCAACCTCCACCAGCCGACAGTGTTCCTCTATTACTTCGGGATTCTCCTGCCGCTGATGCTCGCAATCATTTTGCCGATTGCGGCCGCGTTCGTCAAGAACATCCCCATCGCAAAGGCCGAGGCGATATTCGCGATATACTGCGTGCTCATCCCTGGCGGAATATGGATTTACGGCGGCAGCATCCTGGGCGGCAGGCCGCCGACCTACATCCCGCCGCAGATTTCAGAGCGCTATCCGGGATTGCCCAAGCGCGGCAATATGCGCATCGCAGGAATCCAGTTCTCGTACACGCTTGCCGCGATTGCGGTGTTCGCTCTCACGCTCTTTGCGGCAATGACCGCAGACTCGATGAACGCGGCGTCAATCCCGTTTTACAACCGCGATGCGGCGCTCGCGTCGATTCCGCACGTGGTAATCAAGGAAATTGGCGTGACACTATACAGCTTCGGGATTCTCGGCTCGATTCTCGCGATAAGCTTCGGCATATCGGTTTACCTCTACGGAAAGTACGGCGAGAGGAAGAAAGTGCAGGACGAAATCCGGGAAATGGAGGCCGAGTTCAAGGACGCGACATACGTGCTGGCATCGCGGCTGGGAGAAAACCGCCCGCTGGAGGACGCGCTGGCGTATTCCATCGAGTTTCTGCCCAAAAGCAAGATTGGCGAGCGCG
Source organism: Microcaldota archaeon (assembly GCA_043807785.1). Taxonomy (GTDB): domain Archaea; phylum Micrarchaeota; class Micrarchaeia; order Norongarragalinales; family SBBD01; genus JAZDGU01. The sequence goes on from JAZDFO010000067.1 coordinate 8,553, forward strand.
TGTTCAAGCGCGTGCTCGAAAACATCACGCTGCTGGGCATGACGCTCGAGGCGGCGAGCTTCGACCGCGCCTACGGCGCGATGCGCAACCTGCCGTCCCAGAGCATCCGCAGCGGCATGCGGCTGACCATCGACAGCGTCGAGCTGGGCGTCAACGTGGCGGCAAAGTCGCTAATGAGCCTGAGCTTCCAGATGCGCAACGCGCAGAAAATCGACGAGACCCTCAAGCGCCTGCTCTCCGACATCACCACGCTGCTTAGCACGATGGCAATGTTCGTCGTCCCAGTGGTCATCGCCGTGGTCAGTTCGCTGCAGACGATAATCATCAACTCGCTATCAGGGGTCAGCGTCGGGGACGTCACTGAAGGCACTGGTGCGTCCTCGGCAAACATCCCGGGCATGAGCTCCGGCGGCCTCAACAGCATCCTCAACACTTCCGGGCTCAAGGAAAGCGCGGCCTCGCCCGGCGAATTCCTGCTGTTCATGGGGATTTACGTCGTCGAAGTGGTAATCCTGCTCACGTACTTCAACGCGCAGGTCGAGGACACCAACAACAAGCTGCACACTTACATGAGCATCTCGAAAGTCCTCCCAATCGCCGCGCTCGTCTTCGCCGCAGCGGCGTACTTCGCCACCAGCAGCCTCGTCGCGTCAGGGGCGTAAAATATCCTGCAGCCGCACTACAGTCTTGCAGCTCTTGCGGGAATTACGCATGACACCATTTCGAATAGCTGGTCGCTCGACACGCTTGACCGGTTATGGGCCATCACGAGGTGTTCCCAAAGCAATGGCACCGCCTCGTCCACTTCGCCTAGGATGAAATAATTACAGCCGTCAGGACACGACACCCGCACCATCCCTTCCATAAGGAAAAACACCCCTCGAGTAAAACAGCCGGATGGTATGAATTTAATACCGCATATTAAGGGGAGGTTTAACCAACGGCGGGTTGAAGCGAGAAAAACCAGTTTAATACCTGCCGTAGGCGTACTGGGGCTGCCGGGGCTTGGGCGGCCCGGCAGGGCTTGTGGTGGAGGCCGAGAAATAGCCATAGCCTTGGCCGAGCAAGAGTGCGGCAAGGCTGAATTGCGCCGCAACGAATTACTTCTTGGCGCCCTGCTCTGGCGGCAGCTGGCCGACCGGGATTTCAACGAAGCGCACGTTGTCGTCGTCGGCGGTGTAAATCACGCGGATTACGCCGCTGACCAACTGCTTGTCGTTGAGCTTGTCGAAAAACACCAGCGAAGTGTCCTCCTTGACACCAACCGCGCCCTCGAAGACTGCGTCGATGGGGGTAAACCCTGCCTTCTTGAGATAATCGATTGTCTTGACGACTTCGTCTTTTACCTTCATTGCAACCACCTTAGCGAATGCGAATTTGCAGGGATTAATGGCAATAAGTTTAAATACATATGGCTGGTATGCTTGGCTTCGCGCAAAAAACCCACTGGCGCAAGACAACGCAAAATGCCCCTCTTTTTGGGCGCATTAGGTGAGAACCCGCATGACAGTAAAAGGCGACGACCTGGTCTACAACTGCCGCAACTGCTACTGCACCAACGGCTATGGCATCAACCTCAAGCCCCAGGGCCCGGCGTTCTCGTGCCCGCAGTGCAGCGCGCAGTACGCCGTCGAGAACGGCTACATGAGAAGGCTCTGACGCACTGCAGCAGCCCGCACCGACCGATTTTAAATTGTGTCTGAACAGTGCAACTTGAGTGAAGGACATGGGCGCAACAAGGCCGTTGTCTGAAATCAGGGCGGATTTCGCGAGAGAAATCGCGCGGCAGCACATCGAAAACGAACCGTACCAGACGCGAAAAACACGGAATCAGAAGACCCCCGACCTCCAAGACGCGGCGACAAGGGCCGCCGTGAAGTCGGCCATTGCGACGATTCTCGGCGTCGGTTTTACAGATATTGCATTAAGGTTCAAGCGCCACAAATGGAAGAGAGCGGGGGACGGCGGCGAGCCCCGCATATTCGACATGCTGGCTCCGGGCGTCGCCACGGAACAGGCGATCCGGCACCTCATAAGGACTGCCATGGCGCGGACGAAGCCCGAAAAGGAAGAGACCCCGGCGGAATTGGAGGCCAGGAGGGCGAGGGCGGAGGCCCTCGGCGCAAAGGTCATGGAGATAGCGGGGACGGCGGTCAACGGCGCAACCGGAGGCAAGCTCGCAGGCAGTCACAAGATAATATTTGAAGATCGTCGCGATGCCACGCTGATGATGGAGAAAGCAGCGATTGCGGCCGCCAATGAAACCGCCAGCCCGAGGTTCGTCCAGGAGGAGCCGAGCATGGAGCTGGTCAAGCTGATACAGCGCCATCGCGCGCGCCCGTGTGAACGGCGCGAAGCACGGAGGGAGTAGCGCGGCTGGCGGCGAGTTTTTATTCCTTGCAAGGCACAGCAATAGCCATGGCGGCAGAGCATGCAAAGCGCGAGGGGCTCGACGAATTCGCCAGGGGCCTGGGGAACCGCTGGTTCGACCGCGCTTTAGAGGAGCATAGAAAACAGGTTGCCGATTACGAGGGCAGGGGCCAAGTAGCCGAAAAGGACAAGGTGCAATTGCTAAACGGAATAATGCGCAGCGCAGTTTCCACCGCAGTCATGCAAATCACGCTCGCGCGGCTCATGCATTCCACAGAAAAGCCAGTCTCAACGCGAAGCGGACTGCCTAGCACCAAGGAAGGGGTTGAGCGCCGCAAAGCAGACATTTTTGCCGTAAACGACGACACCGCCAACCCTTACACGCTCGCGGACATGATAAAAAAGCACACAGGCAGAATTGCGCAAACGCACGAAGGGTCGCTTAAGATTGACGACGGGCTATACAATTCGTATGCTGCCCGGGAGAATGAAAGGGCCCGGGAAGACGGTAAACCGGCACTACACCCGGGCATCGCATTGACTGATGCCAATGCGGCAGCAAAATTATTCGCCGAACGAATCAGGGATTTCGGCAACACCCAAGCAAATAAGTATATTGCAACGGCAGATAGGGAAGTAACCAGACACACTCTGCTGCGCTTTGAAAGCATTCCCGAAACCGATGCGGCGCGCAAGGAGTTCATTGCGGCGTTGGAAACCGCCGCAGGCGAAGAAGCTCCGGAAAATATCAAAGGCAGTTGGCTGGGCAGGAATATCGGGCACATCAGGTCATCGCGGGAATGGGAGCCTTTTGCGGCGGTAACCCAGCACGGGCCGCTCCCGCAGGAAATAAGGGGGTTTGCAAACAAGGTTGCAGATGCATTCTTTGCAAATGTGCCTAAAGCCAATCAACAAGCGGTTTTGGAAGCGTTGAGGAACCCCGCGTCAAATGCAGTGGGTTTCGGGCTGGCAGGCGGCAAAGAAGCGGACAGCCTGCCGGAGCTGGTCAAGGCTGGTGAAAAAATACAAGAAGGGCATTTGATGGTATCCTCCCCATCCGAATTAAACTTGGACCCCTACGAATGGAAAGCATTCGCGCTGCCGCACGTTGAACGGCTTGTCGAATTGATGCAACAGGGGAAGGCAAAGGAGCCTGAAGCGAGGTTCCATGTGCTCTCTATCATAGAAGCAGCCTACCACAGCGGGATAAACCGCGCGGAATCGCTGACGGATACGAAATTAGGATTGATTACGGCGTGGAGAACCCAACTCTTGCACGGAAACTAGGAGCCGGGAGGGCAGTAACGCTGATGGGAGACGCAACCTCCGGTTTTTAACGCTTAAACATCACTATTACCCCCATGGCAGATTCAACTAAACCCGCAGGCGCGCTCAACGCCGAACCAACGGATGCCTCCAAACAGGCCGTGCCGGAGGATGCTTCCAAGCCGGCAGCGCAGGCGGATGTTACCAAGCCGCAAGCGCAGGCAGATGCTTCCAAAGCGGTTTCCGCGGACGCCGGCAAGGCTGTTCCTCAAGTTCTCGAGAAGGCCAAGGCCAGCGACGCCGAGCAGAAGAAGGTTTCTGAAGCCGAGCTGTCGCGGCTTTTCGCGGACGCGGGAAGAAGGGGCGCAATCCTGGCGCTGCTGCATTTCGACGCTTACGGCAAGGACAAGGAAGTCGTGCGCGACGCCATCGTCGAGCTCGTCTCGCGCATTACCCGCGAGGGAGGGGTAATCTACTGCTACGGGGAAGTCGAGGAAGTGAGGGAAGGCAAGGACAAGGACGGCAAGACGGACTACTCGACGTTCACGGAAGTCAAGGTGCTGTTTGCGAGCATCAGCCGCGCGGTGTCGCTGTGCTTCAAGTACGCGCCGATTGCGGTTGAAATCCTAGAGCCAAAGGAGCTGCGGCTCGACGCGGAGGCAATCCAGAACACGATGCTCGACGCAAGCAGCATATCGCAGTCTTACACGAAGTTTTTCATGGAGAAGATGCTCAAGGGCGACGAGTTTGCGCAGTTCCAGGAAGCGCTCAACAAGCGCGCGGCGGAAGGAAAGCGCCTCGTGGACAATGCCAGGGCACAAAACAAGGATTAGGCGGGCATTGCACCGAAGGACGACCCCGGTCAAGGCCAGCTTCAAAATAATGCCTGCAGCCCCAGCGCACGCCCATGGCGCGTCCGTCAATTTTGCCAAAGTAGTTTACTTTAAAATGCACGTTCTGAGCAGTTCCCAGACTTTTTGAGCTAAGCTATGCTAGTATCTAGCATAAGGAATTACAAAATCTTTTTTGAAGATTTTTATGTTAGTATATTCATCTTCGCTCGATAGTACATTTACTTCTACACATAAATTCTGACCTTTCGGAAGTTTCTCTACAGGAATTTGAACATCCATTGTTTGTTCGGGTTTTATGATTTTTTTCTCATCAACTTCAGAAATCATTATATGCAATGGATATCCTATTTGGTCTTTAACATTAGTTTGACTAAATGAAACTTGAGAAACCCGAAAATCAGTATTTCCATCATTTTTTATCGTAAATGTTTCTCCTGGTTCCTTTTTGAACAAAATCCCCAACTGAGAATCATTGGGAAACCTAGCAAATTGAACTTTGGTTCTTTGAATAAACTTTTGTTTTTCAAAATCTAATGTTTTTTTAGCAGTATGCCAGTGTAAGATAGTCGCAATTGCTGAAATCAACGATACAAAAAAAGCAAGTAAAGCAATTTGGTCACTAGAAAGACTATATTCAAAAAAAGTCAAAGATAATAGTGGTAAGAATAGCACATAGACCCCCTTATTCTAGCGTTTTTTCTCCTTAAAAAAGTAAGTACCTACCAAGTTTGAACTTGCTTGTTTGCTTACTACTAGCAGTCATTCAGGCCACCCCGAGCTATTTGAGCAGAAATCGGCTATTGGGCAAACACTACTTTTTGAGAAAAGCCAGCAATACAGATAACTTTTTATATAAGTTAGGTCATATGTTATTAGGTGATTTTGTGAAAAACAAGGTAAGAAAGAAATGGGGAGAGAATATGATTAAGATTTCCGTACAGTTTTGGACGAACAATCTCCCGAAAGGTGCGGACGACAAAACGGCATGGGGAAGTGGCGCTATCCACATGATAGCCAACGAATCGAGGGGACTGTCACACAATCACGTCTTCTTCACGAACATGGAGGACTTTTTCCCCAAGCTCAACGAGTTGCTCAACCGTAATGGCGTGAAGCTGATAATGCCTCCTGAAAAATACGTGCCAGTTGATTTCAGCAGGTTATCAGCAAAGGGGAATCAAGGAATTTGAACGGGTGAAAAATATGGCGACCAATAAAAGCATGATTGAGGCATTAGAGCGAATGAATGAGCTGATGCGTGAACTTGCCGCATGGAACAAGGTTTTGAAAATGCACATTACCGAACAGAAAAGGCAAGGGGGTATAGACTGGAACGACACCTACCACTACAACGAAAAAACCGGAGAATGTAAGCGGGTAGATAGAACCTGACTTTCTGAGCAGGTTTAGGACTTTATGAGCAGAAACGACTTTAAGAGCAAAGCTGCGCCCGTCGAAAGCTTTAAGAGCTGCACTCACGTGGTAGAAACGCGCTAAGAGGGCGCTTCCCTTAAAGCCCACCGGGAATTGGCAATGGAACAAGCAGGGACATTAATCGATGCAGAAGATGCCGTAGCCGAGCGCGCGGCGACCGACTTGCGCCAGCTTGACCTGGGCGAGTTTGTAAAAGAGCCCGGCTGGCGCGAGGTCCTGCTCGAGGCGATTGAGAGCCAGCAGCTCGACCCCTGGAACATCGACATCGCCAAAGTCGCCGACGCTTATCTGTTGAAAGTGCGCTCGCTTGTTGCGCTCGACTTGCACGTGCCGGCCAACGTAATCCTTGCAAGCGCGCTGCTGCTGCAGTACAAGGCCTCTGCGCTGCGGCTGGAAGAGCCAGAGCCGGAAGTGCTTGACCAGGTGCGAGCGCTTTACGAGGAAGACATCCCGCCGCTTGCATTCAACCCTGACTTGGCGCGCAGCCGGCCGGTGACTTTGGCCGAACTCCTCGACGCGGTAGAGGAGGTGATGAAGTCCCCGAGACGCGAAGTGCCCCGGCGCGAGAAACCCGCAGCGCTGGAGTTTGACTTGTCGAAGGAGAGCATGCACGAGCTGATGCAGAAAGTCTACGACCGCGCGCACGAGATCAAGGACGGAGAGAGCATGCTGTTGTTTTCGCGCCTTGCAAAGAGCTTCAACGGCCACGGCGAGCCGCACTCGCAAGTGGTGTCGCACAGCCTCATTCCCGTGCTGCACCTGGTGCAGGAGCAGCGCATGATGGCCTGGCAGGACGCGCTCTACGGCGAAATATTCATCAAAGTATACTGAGGCTCCGACAGCATTAGGCCATCAAGAAAGAGCGTAAACATTCAATACATAAACATAAGTAGGCATAAAAATACAATATACTTAAACACAGTTAAGTATTTATACTAGTTTCACTAAACTATGCCTATGGATCAGGAAACCGAAAATAGGATTTACACCATTCTTTCGACCAGGTATAACCCGTGGTGGACTTCAGGAAAAGCGCCTAAAACGGCCCCTTTCCACCGAATGGATTTTTACCACATACTAAAACTGATTGACGATGATAAGATTGTCGTCGTCACCGGGCCGAGGCAAACTGGAAAAAGCACAATCGTACGGCAACTGATTGAGGAAAAACTTGCGTCCGGAACCCCGCCCAAACACATATTGTTCGCACAGCTTGACGACAAGGAACTCAACGACTTGAGCAGAAACCCGCTGGTCGACATCGTGAACATTTACGAAAAAAACGTGCTGGAAGAAAACCTGGCCGACACGCAAGCCCGCATTTTCATGTTTTTCGACGAAATCCAGAATGCGGACGGGTGGGCACAATACGCCAAGGGATGCTATGACCTCAACCGCCGGGTGAGAATGGCAGTAACCGGCTCGGCCAGCCAAAAAATCCAGCAGGACGCAAAAAAAATCCTAGCCGGCAGGTATTGGCTGCAGAGCGTGTTCCCCCTCAAGTTCCTGGATGCCTGCCTTTTTAGGGAAGAGCTGCAAAAAACGGAGGGGGCATTCCCGGCAAGTATGCTCAAACGCGAAGCGCTTGAATTGCGCAATGCGTTTGAGGAAACCCTGAAAACGAACGACCCGGGGCCGATGCACCAGGCAGCCAGGGGATTATGGCAAAAAACCATCCGGGGGCACATCCGCTTCCAAAGCGAAGCGAGAACGTACTTGCAGAAGGGTGGATATCCCGAAATAGTGGCAAGCGATGACATCCAAAGATGCCAGACGCTTTTGGAAACTTACGCCGACGACGCTCTCGTGAATGACATCGCACCATGGTTCAGGCTGCGCGATTTTGCCACTGCAAAAACGCTCAGGTTCCTTTTGGCGGCCGCCTCGGGGGAAAAATTGAATTTCTCCGAAATACAAAAGCATATTCCCGGCTCGAACTTCAACACGCTGGACCGGTATACTAGCGCGTTCGAATCGGTTTTCATCCTTTCGCGGCTGCCGAGCTACTCCAAAGGCAGGTTCGGCAGCACCAAACACCCCAAAATCTACTTTTTAGACGCCGGGCTCCAAAACGCGCTGCTTAGAAGGCTGGGCACGCCCTTCGCCCCGGATGAAGAGGGCCACCTTGCCGAAATCGTGGCCCACGACCATTTCCGCCGCCTTTTGTACAAGCTCAACAGCGGAGCCTTGCCTTCGTTTGGCTATGGTTTTACGAAAGAAAAGAAGGAAATCGATTTCATAGCCGATTTGAAAAAATTTCGGACAGAACTGCCAGTCGAAGTAAAATTCCGCAAAACTATCCGAAAGGATGATTTGCAAGGGATATACGAGTTTCAGGAAGCTGAAAAACCCGTGATTTCACTAGTGGTCACAAGCGAGACGCTTAAGCTAGAAGACAGGATACTGTTCATTCCCCTCTGGATGTTCCTGCTTATGGCCTGAAGGGGGCGCGGATTCAACCGCATTCAGTGAGCGAAAAGCACGCGCCTTCCCTAAACTCGCAGCCCGCAAACGCCGCTGGCGTGCCGTTTGAGCACAACAAGAGCGCCTCGCTGCATGCCGACTGGTTCGATGCAAGGCAGCATATCCCGTCGTTTTCCACGCAAGCCTCTCCCGGAGGAGAACCGGTGCCTGCCGGGGCGCAGTCAGCCGGGCAGTTCTCGGGAGTCTCTATTTGCGGGCAGCCTGCGCCGGTGCAGGAAATCTTCTGGCAGTAGCCGTCCCCGCATTTCGGGTTGAAAAGCCGCGCGTCGAATTCCTGCGGTGAAATCAATGCCGCCAAGGGCGCAAACACGAGCTTGCCGGTGTCGCGCGCAAGGGACTCCGCGCCCAAGTCGAGTACCAGCACAGAGTCGGAGGCGGTGGCGATTGAAAAAACGCGCTCGGCTTCGAAAGTCGACTTTGTGACCTTTGCGGAATATTTTTTTACAACCGGCGTGCACCCGGAGCGGTCGCGGTCGCCAAACGGCAGGCTCACGCACTCCTTGGGCAATTCGAGGAATGCAGCCAGCACGGACTTGATTTTGAACCGCAGCTTGCTGTAATCGCCGGGGGCAAGCGGGTAACGGCCGAACTCCGCGGTCTTGTTGGCCAGCGCCACCATGTCGAATGTATGCGGGCCCTTGTCCAACAGCACCCACTTGCCGTTTCCGTACGCGGAGACCTCCGAGAACGTGACGTTGAGCGCGCGCAGGCCGGGCAGGGGCGAGTCAACGATTTGGAGTGCAAGATAGCCGGATTCACCGGTAGGGCGCGAGACTTGCGCAAACGGGTTGGAGAAAGCGCAGCCGGAAAGCAACAGCGCAACGAACGCCGCTGCAAGAATCTCGCGCATGCATGGGCTTCTCAGACGCAGTATAAAAATGCAGTTCATTGCGGTTGCGCCTCCCAATCGTCAATCGGCAGGGCGCAAAAGCCGGGAAGGGTTAAAGAAAACGTTTTTTAAGTTTGACGGCACATAGGATTCACTGAAAGCTGGGGGCAACCGCCGATTTGTGACTGGATTTCCCGAAGGCTACTGATTATTTTCAAAAAAGAAGGATAGAGGTGGACAACGTATGGCACAGGACGGAAGGCTGAGCAACCAGCAGATGGTAATCCTGCCGGAGGGTTCGCAGAGGATTCTCGGCAGGGACGCGCAGCGCACCAACATTGCCGTGGGCTACGCGGTCGCGCAGGCAATCAAGAGCACTCTCGGACCCCGCGGCATGGACAAGATGCTCGTCGACGAGATGGGCGACATCGTCATCACCAACGACGGCGCGACGATTCTCAAGGAAATCAACATCGAGCACCCGGCGGGCAAGATGATGGTGGAAATCGCCAAGACGCAGGACGACGAGGTCGGCGACGGCACGACCACCAGCGTAGTCCTCGCAGGAGAGCTGCTTAAAAAGAGCCTCGAGCTCCTCGACCAGAACATCCACGCCAGCACCATAATCATGGGGTACAAGTCCGCGGCCGCAAAGGCAATCGAGTTCCTCGAGAAGAACAGCAACTCCATCACGGCAAAGGACCGCGAGCTTCTTGAGGAAATCGCCAGCATTGCCATGGGCAGCAAGACCATCGGCCACGGCGACGCCAAACACGTGCTCGCAAAGCTCGTCGTCTCCGCAGTCACGCAAGTGGCCGAGACGCGCGACGGCAAGGTGAAAATCGAGAAGGACTACATCAAGCTCGAGAAGAAGCAGGGCGGCGACGTCATGCAGACATCCCTCATCAACGGAGTGCTAATCGACAAGGAGGCAGTGCACCCCGGCATGCCCAAAAGCATCCCAAACGCGAAAATCGCGCTCATCGACACCGCGCTTGAAATCGAGAAGACCGAGACCGACGCGCGCATCAGCATCACCTCGCCCAACCAGATGACCGCGTTTCTCGAGCAGGAGGAAAAGATGCTCAAGGACATGGTCGACAAGGTCGCAAAAAGCGGGTGCAACGTCATGTTCTGCCAAAAGGGCATCGACGACGTCGCGCAGCACTACCTTGCCAAGAAGGGCATCACGGCCGCAAGGCGCGTGAAAAAGAGCGACATGGAAAAGCTCGTGCGCGCAACCGGCGGCCGCATCGTCACCACCCTCGACGACTTGAGCGAAAAGGACCTCGGAAAGGCCGGGCTGGTCGAAGAGCGCAAGATTTCCGGCGAGCAGATGATGTTCGTCGAGAAGTGCAACAACCCCAAGAGCGTGACGATACTCGTGCGCGCGGGCACTCAGCACGTCGTCGACGAGGCCGAGCGCGCGGTGGTTGACGCCATCGGCGCGGTATCTAGCTCCATCGAGGAAGGCAAGTACGTCTACGGCGGCGGAAGCGTTGAAATGGAGCTCGCCAACCACCTGCGCAAATTCGCGGTGGAAGTCGGCGGCCGCGAACAGCTCGCCATCACCGCGTTTGCCGAGGCAATGGAAATCATCCCAAAGACGCTCGCCGAAAGCTGCGGCATGGACGCCATCGACACGCTCGTCGAGCTAAGGAGCAAGCACGAGAAGTCCGGCAAGACGCTGGGAGTCGACGTCTACAACGCAAAAGTCGCGGACATGAAGGCCAACAAGGTCATCGAGCCCATGAAAATCAAGAAGCAGGCCATACAGTCCGCAAGCGAGGTCACGGAAATGCTCTTGCGCATCGACGACATCATCGCAAGCAAGGGCAAGCCCCAAATGCCGCCTGGAGGCGCAGGAGGCATGGGCGGAATGGGAGACATGGATTAAGGCAGTCTAGCCAATCCCAGCTCTCGGCCGGCTAACCGGTTGGGGCGCAAAGCCCCGCTCTTTTCTTTTTTTCCTCTTCTTTTTCGCCAGATAACTCCCCTAGCCACCGGAAACGCGGCTCCGCAACATACAATAACCCCCTAGCGCAAAGCAGTTGGTAGGATGCAGGCAACCCAAGGCTTAAATATATTCACTAACTGAATTATTCAACTGGTGAATAATATGGAGTTCGTGGACCGGGAAAAGGAACTCGCGGAATTAAGGGAGCTTTTGGCTCTCTCGAAGAAAAAGCTGTTCGTCGTGGCGCTCTACGGGCTGCGCAGGGCGGGAAAGACCAGGCTCCTGACGGAATTCCTCAAGGGAGGCGGGCTCTACTTTTTCGTGAACAAGAACAAGACCTCCGCAGACCTCCTGCAGGAATTCCAGGAAATCCTCCGGGCCGGCAGGGTCCTTGGGGAACTCGAGGCTGTCGGCTCGTGGGACAAGTTCGTCGAGACGGCGATAACCCGGGGCGCGCCCCCGATGGTATTCGACGAGTTCCAGAACTTCCAATCCGTGGAACCGGCGATATTCGGGATACTGCAGAAGAACATCGACATCAACGAGGACAAGCCCGGGCTGGTAATCCTCTCCGGCTCACTGATAGGGCTGGTGAAAAAGACGTTCCAGGACTCGAAAGAACCCCTCTACGGGAGGATAAAGAAGGGGATAAAACTGGAACCCCTCAAGCTCGAACACTGCCTGAAACTGGCCGGCGGGCTCAAGCTAAGCAGGGAAGACGCGGTGAAGCTTTACGGAATCTTCGGCGGCTTCCCGAAATACTACGTCGCAATCGAAGACTACGCCCTTGAGGGAAAAACCGCGGAGGAAATAGTCGAGGCGCTGCTGCTGGCAAAAGACGCCCCCCTGGAAGACGAAGTCAGCGGCATCCTCTCGCAGGAATTCGGCGGCCGCAGCGGGGTCTACTACTCCATCCTGGAAGCCATCGCGGCTGGAAACAATTCCCTATCCGCAATCGCCGGCTGCCTCAACGCACCCGCGACCTCCATCACCAGGCAGGTAAGCGAACTGCGGGACTACTTCGAGCTCATCGAATTCGAGCGGCCGTACGCCGGCAAAAGGGGCGCGTACCGCATCAAGCACCCGCTAATGCGCTACTGGTTCTCGGAAATCTACCGGCGCTACTCCGACTACGCCACCCGCAGGCCGGAATTCGTCGACGGCCTCAAAAGCGGCCTCAACGCGTATTTCGGCCGCGCCTTCGAGACCGCGGCAAAGGAATTCCTGGAAAAAGAGCTCGGGCTGACGCAGGCGGGAAGGCAGTGGGGCAAGCTTGCCGGAGCGGAAAAGGGCCAGGAGGCGTACGAAATAGACTTAGTCGGAAAAAGCAGGGAACGCGCCTTCGCCTTCGAATTCAAGTTCACGGACCTCGGGGAAAAGCAGGCCCTCGCAACCATCGAATCCCTCAAACAGAAAGCAACGCGCGCGCCCGGCCTGCCGGACAACCTCACATTCGGCGTGGTCGCCAAGAAAATCGCCGGCAAGGCCAGCCTGCGCGCCCAAGGGTTCCTCGCATTCGACCTCGACGACTTCTGACGCAGGCAAAGGCAACGCCAGCAACGCCCCAGTTCCCTTTTTTATTATAAACGGCGTAGAGCAAGCCATGCCCCACACGCCCATGCACGAAATCGACTGGCACGCGCTCTATTCGCGCAAGACCGGCGGCAACCTAGTTTTTGACGCCAAGATGCTCGAGGAATACCGCAGGCAGGAGGCGCCTTTCGTGGAACTCGTCAAAAAATACGCGGGCAAGGGAGCGCGGGGGCTGGACGCCGGCTGTGGCCTGGGAAGGATGGCGCTCTTGCTGGCGTTGGAAGGTTACCGCATGACCGCGCTGGACAAGGACACGCGAATGCTTGAATTGGCGCAAAAGAATATCGCCGGCAACGGCGCAAGTGCGGATTTCGTGGAAGGCGACCTTGCCAGCCTTCCTTTCGGGCCGGATTCGTTTGACTTCATCGTCCACCAGGGCATCCTAGAGCACTATTCCGAGCAAGAGGCGAAGGCAATCCTGCGGCACCACCTCTCAGTCGCCCCCCTGGTCATATTCTCCGTGCCGATTGAGGGCGAGAGGACCGTCGCGTATTTCGGCGGCGACACCATCGAGAGGAACATCCGCGGGCTAAGCCAGTGGAAGCAAGAACTGCGGGAATTCAACGCCGCGGAAATCCTCGAGGCCAAGATGCGGAGCACGAACATGCTCGCGGCAATCAAGAGACAGCGATGGCAGTGCACCAAAAACGCGGTTGCGCAAACATCAATAAGCCCCAGCGCCAAGC
>JAZDFO010000068.1:0-44344 GCA_043807785.1 Microcaldota archaeon
AGTAGTTTTACTTCAAGCGGCAGTTTTCTTTTTTTCCGTTCTTGCAAAAGTATGCTCGTAATCCATTTTTCCATAATCCCTATAGGGCATACATATAGATAAAGGTTTCGGTCGATTTTTTAAGAGGTAAAAACGTGAAAAATAGCGGGTTTATTCCCTAAAACACTGCGGAGTTACGGATCGAATTATCCACGCACTCCGAACGCACTACCGGGTTCGGCATTAGATTTTAAGGACATCATGCTGCCTTATTAACTTTATTGTTGGTGAAACGCGGCAGGTTTTCGCCTTGCATCCGCCTGCGAACGTTTTTATTGTGCCCCTGGCTGTTGTATTCCATGCGCCGCCTTACGGTCCTATTGGCAATCGCGTTGCTGGCATCCCAGGCAGCCGCCACGTGCCATACGCCGCCTTCAATCGCATTGGTGCCCAACAGCACCGCCGGCAAGGCCGGTTCAATCCGCCAGTATACCTTGTTTGTCAACAATACCAATCAATTCGTGTGGTGCGACAACCAGTATCATGCCAATGTGACAGTCCCCCGGCAAATGCGGCTCATCGAGCCAGCCAGATATCCGATGCTCATCCGCGCAAACCCCGGGAACGAGACCGTCGCCTACAACCTGACGTTTTCGCTTGAAAGCAATTCCTCCGACGGCGACTATCCGTTTGCCGTTACAGTCTACGGCAAGAGCTTCGAGGGGAATGCCATCTCCTCTTCCGCAACCGGGAAATACGTTGTCGCCGGAAGGCTTTGGGACCAGCCGGACCTGATAATCACAAACTACGGTTTCCATTGCTCTGACCGCCAAAAAATCCCGCGCGCGAACTGCTTCCTCTACGACTCGTTCTCGCTCGACAACGTGACAATCAGCAATACCGGCAACGGCAGCTTCCGCGGCCAGATTTTTTTCAAGGCCTCGATAGCCGGCCCCAACCTCTCCACTGAATTCGCTTCCGCGCAGGTCCCTCCCGTCGGCGCCCTCTCATCCGTCACCGTCAGCCTGTCAAAGGCGGTCACCGCATTTTCCGTAGCCGGCCTCCAGGTACTCACCGGCGTGATTTCGACCGACTGGGCTACCAACGAGTCCTCGGAGAGCAACAATTTCCTCATATTGAACATTCCGGTCTCTGAAGGCTACCCGCCCGGGTGCTTTTACCTCAACCCTCCGTGCCAGTCCGGGTTCGCCTGCCGCGACAACGAATGCGTTCCCGTGCTGGAGCCAACGCCGACTCCCGCCCCGGACATAGACGTCCCCGAATTCCCCCGCGCCACGCCCAATTCGACGGATTCAACGGGCAACAACGCCAACGATACCGCCGGTGTCAACTCGTCGGATGTAATCCAGGGCTTGACGGACTTGAAGAATCTGGGCGAGAACACCACCGACATCGAGGTAATCCTCAACGATTCGGCCAGCCTGCAAAAGCAGGGCAAATTCGCCCAGGCCAAGGCGCTCATAGCCGAGGCAAGGCGCAGGGTCACCGAGCTGGTCGACCGTTCCAGGAAAGCCCAGGTCTCGGTTTACCTGTACGCCTCCGGCGGCTTCCTCATACTGCTTCTCGCCATGATTCTCTTTTTAGTAATCCGCAAGCGCAAGCACGAGGAGGCCGCGTTTTTGCGCCCGCCGGAGAGCAAGCCCAAGATGTTGCTGCCTCCGCTCAATCCGGAAAACTTTGAAAAATCAGCAGGCTTGCACCCCCCCGTGGAGGAGCCGGCTCCCCACCCTGCGCTGGAAAACCATCCCCCCATCGCGGTTCCGCAAACCAGCGGAGGCAATGCTTCGGCCGAAAAACCCGGCGATGCGGCACCAGCCAAGCCCCCAGGCGGCGTTGTTCCAGTGCCGCCAATAAAGCCTATTTCTTTAGAGCCGCAGCGTTGACGGAGTTCTTGGGCACCCTTCCCCCGAAGAAGTCAACTAGGGCATCGACCGCCATCTGCGACATCTTCGCCCGCGTCTCTTCCGAAGCGCTTCCGATGTGCGGAATGACAATGGCGTTGGCAAGCGGGATAAGCTCGACCGGGCACCTCGGCTCGTCCTCGTAGACGTCAAGCGCGGCGGCCCAAATCCTCTTTTCCCGAAGCGCCCTTGCAAGCGCCGCCTGGTCGATGACGTTGCCCCTCGAAGTGTTCACCAGGACCGCCGTGGGCTTCATCAGCGCAAACTCCTTGTCCCCGACCATCCTCGAAGTCTCGTCGTTGAGCGGCGTGTGGATTGAAATGAAGTCGGACTCGCGCAAGAGCCGCTCCATCTGCACGTGCACTGCCGCGAACTCCGCATCCGCATCAGCGTCCGGCCCGAGCTTGTCGTTGTAGATTATTTTCATCCCGAATCCGTTGTGCATCCTTTTGGCGACCGCCTTGCCGATGCGGCCCATGCCCACGATTCCCAGCGTCTTGCCAAAAACCTCCTGCCCGAGGAAGAACGACGGCCCCCAGCCCTCGTAGCGGCACTCGCGCATGTACTTGTCGCCCTCGACGATGCGCCTTGCCGCCGCGATGAGAAGGCCGCACGTCAGGTCCGCAGTCGTGTCCGTCAGCGCCCCCGGGGTATTCGTCACGAGAATCCCGCGCTCGCTTGCGGCATTCACGTCAATCTTGTCATAGCCCGCGCCGTAATTCGAAATGATTTTGAGCTGCCTGCCTGCAGCGTCCATGACGCCCGCGTCCACGGGGTCGGTGAGGATGCAAAGCAGCGCGTCTGCGCCCTTCACCCTCCTGGAAAGCTCGTCTTTCTCAATCACGCTCTCCTGTGTGCGCACTTCCACCTCGAAGTTGCGCTTGAGCTCCTCGATTGCCTTGCCCGGGATGCTCCGCGTGACGAAAATTTTTGGTTTGCCTGCCATGTTATTACCTGTTTTTACATCTGCGACGGACTACTTGCACTTCAACTAGCCCCAATCATTTCCTTGCCTTCATTACATCCCTTGCCGCCTCTGCGACTTCCTTTTGCGTCATCCCAAACGCGCTAAGAAGCTCGCCGGGGCTGCCGCTTTCCCCGAACCGGTCCTGCATTCCGACAAAGCGCATCGGCACCGGGCATTCCTGCGCGAGCACTTCGGCCACCGCGCTGCCCGTGCCTCCCGCAACCTGGTGCTCTTCGGCAACGACGAGCGCGCCGGTCTCCTTCGCAGCCTTAACCAGCGCTTGGCGGTCAATGGGCTTGACCGTGTGCAGGTTGAGCACGCGCGCCGAAACCCCCCCGGCCTGCAGCGCACGGGCGGCCAGGAGCGCCTCGCATGCCATCAGTCCGTTTGCGACAATCGTGACATCCGAGCCGTCGCGGAAGGTTTCCGCCCTCCCGATCTTAAACGGCGTATCTTCAGTCGTAATCGTCGTCACCTTGTCGCGGCCGAAGCGGAAATAGACCGGGCCCTTCATTTTTCCGCTCTCGACCGTCGCCTTCCTTGCCTCGAGCCAGTCGCACGGCACCAGCACCGTCATGTGCGGCAAGACCCGCGTGATGGCCACGTCCTCGAGCGCCTGGTGCGTCGCGCCGTCCGGGCCCACTGAAATTCCGGCATGGCAGCCGGCAATCTTGACGTTCGCCTGGGAATAGCAGATGCTGACGCGCACCTGGTCCCAGTTCCTCCCCGGTGAGAAAACCGCGTAGCTGGCGATGAACGGCACCTTTCCCTCCGCAGCCAATCCAGCTGCCAGCCCGGCCATGTTCTGCTCGGCGACGCCGACCTGGATGAACCTCTCGGGGTATTTTTCGGCAAACCAGTTCGAACGCGTGCTCTCGGTCAGGTCGCAGCACAGCGCCACCACGTTTGGGTCCTGCGCGCCAAGCTCGACCAATCCTTTGCCAAACCCGTCGCGCGAGGGCACCCTCTCGGGCTTTCCGGAATAATAGTCTTCCCGCAATGGTACCGCCATTTCAATCACTTCCCCCGAGTATCTTCCTCCTTTCCTCCTCCAATTCAGCAAGCGCCTTTGCCATCTCCTCCGGATTCGGCGGTTTTCCATGCCATCTGTAGTCATTCTCCATGAAAGAAACGCCCTTGCCGGGAATGGTGCGCGCGATGATCATCGTCGGCCTGCCCTTGGTGCGCTCGGCCTCGTCGAATGCCGCTACAATCGCATCCATGTCGTGGCCGTCGACTTCGATG
The DNA here is from genome assembly GCA_043807785.1 of Microcaldota archaeon. Classification (GTDB taxonomy): domain Archaea; phylum Micrarchaeota; class Micrarchaeia; order Norongarragalinales; family SBBD01; genus JAZDGU01. The sequence continues at coordinate 4,114 of JAZDFO010000068.1, forward strand.
GCATGCCAGTTGAATGCCCGGAATTTTTCCGCAAGCGGGTCAAGCGGCATGACGTCCTCTGTATTGCCGTCAATCTGGATGTAGTTGCGGTCGAGCACGCCGACGAGGTTGTCTAGCTTTGCCTTGGCTGCGAACATGTACGCCTCCCAGACCTGGCCCTCGTTGCTCTCGCCGTCGGAAGTGACCAGCACCACCCTGTGCTTTTTGCCGTCCATCTTCGCCGCAAGCGCCATGCCCGCCGCAATCGAAGTGCCCTGCCCGAGCGGGCCGCTTGTCGACTCGAGCCCCGGCATGGAAAGGCTGTGCGGGTGGCCCTGCAGCCTCGAGTGAAGCTTGCGCAGCGTCAAAAGCTCTTCCTTTGGAAAATAGCCCGCCTCCGCCATGGCCGCATACCGCACCGGGCAGATGTGGCCGCAGGACAGGATGAGCCGGTCGCGCGACTGCCAGTCCGGCTTTTGCGGATCGTTGTTGAGAACATTGAAGTAGAGGGCCGCAAACACGTCGGCCATGCCCAACGGGCCCGCCGAGTGCCCGCTTTTTGCCTCGCACAGCGACCTTACCAGCGACTGCCGTATCGAGTTGGCGGCCAGCCGAAGCTCCTTTTGCGACGCAAGTTTCCTGCGGTAGTTTGCCACTTAAAACCCCCCGTTCCTTTCGGCATCAGACGGCAAACTTAGCGCCCTTGGTTTTTTTAAAGCATTCCCCGGCATTCCCTGCGATGGCAACCGCCGCCAACCCGCTCGTTTTTTATTCCCCGCCGGCGCCAATCCATGCATGAAGAAAATCCTCGCCGTCCTCCTCGTTTCCATCCTGCTGCTGGGCTGCGTCGACGAGGGCGCCTCCAAGGCCACGCCGACGCCGAAAAAGCCGGTTGCGACCGTCAAAAAGCCGCCGGCATCGGCAACTGCGATGGCAACCCCGTCCGCCAAGCCAACCGCGACCCCGCTTCCGCCGAATTTGCGCCTCGCGATTTCCAAGCTCGTGGTAAAAGTCAACGCCTCCAACGCCACGGTAACCTGGACGACGAGCAATTTTTCAGACGCCGCCGTAAAATGGTGGAAGGGAAACCAGTCGTTTGAGGCGTCCAATTCGACTTCATCCAAGAGCCACTCCATCACAATCCCGGGCCTGTCGTTCCGCACCGCATACCGGTTCAACGCCACTTCCTGCACGCCCGCAATGTGCAATTCGTCAACCGGCTCGTTTGACGTATCCCACCGGCCTTGCGCAAACGGGATGGCTTACTTTGACGGCACAGACTTCTGCATCGACAACTACGAGGCGGCCCGCTCGGCGGATGGAAAGATTGCGCTCGGAGGCGGGCTCAACCCGTGGACAATGGCCACCCGCGCCGAGGCGCAAGCCGCGTGCGCGTCGGCAGGAAAGCGGCTTTGCACTTCAGCCGAGTTTTCCGCCGCGTGCGACATCAACGGCAGCCGCTTGGGCCTGATAGGCGACGGCGAATGCAGCCTCAACGGCACGCGCACCTACCGCACCGGCGAGGCGACTGACTGCATCTCCCGCGCCGGAGTACACGACTTGATTGGAAACCTCCGCGAGTGGGTTTCTGATTCGGTGACTTTCGCCACCCCCGCAAAGCCCGGCTACGCCAATACCGGGGCCGACGCGCTTTCCCTCGGGGCCGGCTACGCTTTCCAACCCCTCGCGGGATTGGATTCCGAAAAATACGGCAGCGACTACTACTATGTCGCCCCGCACTCCGGAAAGCCGCTTGAAGGCCTTGGAGTAACCCGCGGCGGCGACCTTTCGCAAGGCACGCGCGCCGGCTGCTTTGCCTACACCGTCGGCGAAGACCCCGCGGCGCGCGACCCACTAATAGGCTTCAGATGCTGCTCGTGAAGTGCCAGCGCTCAATTTGCGTTTGCTCCCTTGACAAACCCATCAATCTTGTCATAGGCCTGCTTTTGCGTGCCGATGTCGGGCAAGGTCACCACGCGGAAGAACCGCTCGTACGGGTTCATCGCAAAACCGCTTCCGGGCACGACCCGCACGCCCTCCTTCGACAACAACGACACGACGAACTCCTTGTCAGTCCCCCACGGGCCCTTAAGCAAGTGCGGGAACGCGTAGAACGCTCCCTTGGGCGGCACGCACTCGATGCCGTCAATCGAGTTGAGCCTCTCGGAGGCGTACTTTGCGCGTTCCTTGAGCATCGAGAGCATCCTGGAGTATTCGGCAGAATTCTTTTCCCTAGCTGCAATCCCGGCCGCGTAGGCGTGCTGCACGGCCTTGTTTGCCGAGAGCCTAAACGCGCACACCTTCACCAACGCCTTTTTGAGCGTGTCATTGGCGAAGTTGGAAAACAGCGCATGGCCTACGCGCCACCCCGGTGAATAGTATCCCTTCGAGAGCCCGTCGAGGGTAATTACCGGCACGCTTTTCGTCAGCGACGCCGTCGCCGTGTGCTTGCCTTCAAAGCGCAGGTGGTGGTAAATCTCGTCGGAAATGATTGCAACCTCGCCATTGCCCTTGTCGGCAACGACATCGATGATTGCCTTGAGGGCGTCGCGTTCAATGGTCGCTCCCGTGGGATTGCTGGGGTTGATGAGCACCACCGCGAAAGTGTCCTTGCCGATGGCATTCTCGAGGCTGGCAATGTCCGGCGCCCACTCCTTTTTGTGGTCCAGCTCGTAATAATTGGGCTGCCCCTCGTACCAGTTCACCCTCGCCGTGTAAAGCGGGTAATCCGGCCGCGGCAGTACGACTCCCACGCCCTTCTCCACCGCCACGCCGAAAAGATAGTCGATTAGTTCGCTCAAGCCGTTTCCGGCAACGACATTCTCTTCCTTTGCGTCGGAAATCCCCTGCGACTTCGAATATTGCGCGACTGCCTGTCTTAGCGCCGGCTCGCCCTGCTCGTTGGCGTACCCGTCGTAATGCCCGTCGTCGCCAATGGCGTCCACCAGCCCCTTCTTGATGTGCGCCGGCATTGCAAACCCGTACGCGCCGTCGTAAGCCCCGGGGTCGCCGATGTTGAGCTCGAGCGTCCGCTCGCCGGCCTTTTTACGCGCCGTCACCATGGAGGCAATCTCGGGGTCGCGGATGGAATAATGCGCCGCCTGCGCCCTCCTGGTAATCCTGATCATTTGGCTTCACCGCATATTGATTGTGATTGCAAACCATCGCAGCGCAAAATTGATTCTGTCTGATTCTGCGATTATCTCATGCAAGGAATAAAAACTCGACGCCTGCAGACAACGGATTCGGCGAGTGGCGAACTAGTTGGCGGGGCAGGCGCACTGGCTGGCGTTAATGCCTATCTTTTCTGAAAATTCTTTGGCGGTCCATGCGTTGTTCTTCATCCCTTCGCAGACTCCGATTTGCGAAAAGCAGTCTGGGCTCTCCTTGCGGATGCACTGTCCAGAGCTGCAGGCGGCAGAATACGTCTTGAAGGACATCGCGCACGATACTGAACAGGTTCTTAGTCTAGTAACTCCGCTCGGTTTGTTCTTCTCGGATTCCTGCCATTCCCGAAATCTTTCTTCCGTCTCTGTGTTGACCAAAACCCCTGGGCCGCAGGAATCCGTGCACGAGTCAAAATGTACGAATACGCAATCCGTATCGACTTGACAGGATGCATCCCTTTCTCCGTGAAAAACTCCGTCTTCGAGCGGTGCCTGCTGCTTGGGCTGCGTTAGGGCGAATGCCGTGATGGCGAGAATTATTGCAGCAACCGCAATCCCGATGGCCAGCTTTTTGTCCATGCACAAGCCTTCGGCTGGGGTTGTATAAAAATCAGCGTGTTGCGTGGAAAAAAGAGGGAAGAAAAAATCTCGTCGGGTGGCGAACTAGGTAAGGGAGCAGTTGCATTGGGTCAAATCGACGTGCTCGGGATTGTAGAGCTGTTCAATTGTTAAGTTGGACAATTTCAGTGCTTCGCAGACCCCGCCATAACCGTAGCATGCGATTCCATCGTCCTTTGCAGTGCACTGTCCTTGCTCGCAAACTGCCTTGTACTTCTTGAGCCTTACTCCGCAGGCAGCACAGCCGGTATTTCGTGCCCGTTTGCTCTGCATATAAGCATTTGATATCTCGTCATACGTTTTTTGGTTCATCGGCGTGCCGGGGCCACTGCAGCTTCCGCAAATGGTGAGCCCCCTTAATTCACAATCCGAATCTTCAATGCAAGCCGCATCTATTTTTCCGCTGTATATGCCGGTCTCAAACCTGTCCTGGCCGAAATAGAGCTGGCCTCTAAACCATAATACTCCGACGATGTATAAAATCACGACCGCAAATGCGCCGCCAGCGACAAGCTTCCAATTCATGTCATGCCTTCGGCTGGGGTTGTATAAAAATCAGTTCGTTGCCCGTCTTGGGCGCTTAAAAAAAAGAAATAAATAAAAAAAGGAGGAGAACAGGCCGTGTAAGCAGTTTTGCTTGCTTACTGCGTCTGTTCGTCTGCGTCGCCTTCGGAGGCGCCGGCCGGCACTTCGGATTCCTCCGTGGTGCTCGCTGCGCCAGTGCTGGCGCCGCTTCCGACTACCTCGCCGATGGCGAAGCGGTTCCTTACCTGCGAGATGCGCACGCGGAGCTTGTCTCCCTTGTGCGCGCCTGCGACGAAGATTATGAATCCTTCGACCTTGCCGATTCCGTCGCCTTTCTTGGCGACATCGGTGATCTCAAGGTCGTATTCCTCGCCTTGCTTGACCGGCACTTCGCGCCCCATCCCTCCGTCGTTGTAGGATGGCCTGCCGCCGCTGCTTCCGCCGCTGCGTCCGCCGCCGTATCCGCCGTCGCTACCACCGTAGCCTCTGTCCCTAAAACCCATTCATTTCACCTAATTCATCCTGCCTGCACGGGGGTGTTGCACTTGGCGTAAAAATCCTCAAAGAATTAGACGGTTCGTCACAATCCCTTTCAAAATACGCTAGTCGCCCCCACACAGTTCAGGGCATACTCTAATTTGGCGAGTGCAAGTTTAAAAAGGCGCGGTTTGAGCTTTCGCCAATGCCCGCACTTTAAGCATTATTGGCTGGAGCTTGGGCATCTTGTTTGGCTTCTGCCTGCGCTTGGGCCGGTGCCGCTGCTGCCTTTGCCGCAGCCTTTGCATCCTCGGCCTTCTTTGCCTCAATCTTGCGGGCTTTCGACGAGAGGTGCTTCTTTTTCGGTTCCGCAGGCTTTGCCGCTTCCTTGGGCTTTTCGACTGCGATTTCCACTTTGGCTTTCTTTGCCGAGGTTGCGAACCTTTCGGTCCACTTGAGCTTGCGCGGGTTGCGGCCCATGTTGTAGTTGCGCTCGCACTTGTGCGAACAGTAGTGCAGTGCCGTGCCGTCGCGTTTGTAGAGCGTTACCCCCAATCCGGGGCGCATTACGGTGCCGCAAAAGCTGCAGTTCGACATTTGGTTTCACTCTAGAATAGTTTCTTCTTGGCCTTCTTTTTCTTGATGGGCTTGGCCTCGCGCTCGGTGTCGGGGAGCATGAGGTGGTCCGTTATGCGAACCGGCCCCTTGACGTTGCGGCGGATGACGCGGCCCTTGTCGCGGCCTTCGAGAATCCTTGCCATGACCTGCGTGATTTCGCCAAACACCCCGGTCCGGCCGGCGATTTCCACGACTTCAGCGAGATAGCCGGTCTGGTCGGGCTTGACGTACTCGTCTTTCTTGTCCTGCGGCGCGTTTGCCACCGGCAGCTTGTTTATCTTGGTGCCCTTGACTGCTCCCATCAGAGATTCACTTTAGGAAATTTACGCCTTGGCCTCCTGCGCCTTTGCTGCAACAGGCTGTTGTGCCGCCTTCTCGGCAGGCTTTTCTACCGCCTTCTCTTGCGCCTTTTCGGCCGGCTTGTCCTCCTTCTTTTCTGCCGGCTTGTCCTTCTTGGGCTTGGCTGCCTTGTCTGCAGCAGCCTTGTCGGCCTTCTTCTTCTCCTTGGCTTCCTTGACGGTCGCCGGCCGGTCCTCGGTCTTGAACTCGTACTTTGCGGCCATCTTGGAAGCGATGTCCTTGATGGTCTGCTCGTTTGCGGCGTTGCCTGCCTTGGTCACGGCAATCGCGCTCGAGCCCACGTTGAGCCCTGCTGCCTTGCCCAGGCTGACCTTGCTGGAAACGTAAACATACGGGACCTTCTTTTCAGAGCACAGCTGGGGGAGGTGCATGACGATTTCGGGCGGGTCGACGTCTTCTGCGATGACCACCAGGGATGCTTCGCCGCGCTCGACTGCCTTGGTGCACTCGTTGGTGCCCTTGCGAACGCCGTTGGCGGCGCGCGCGGCCTCGATTGCCTCGAGGGCCTTCTTCTGCACGTCTGCAGGAGTCTCAAACTTGACGTGTATGGATGCCATGATACAATCTCACCTTCGTTCATCGATTGCGTGAACAAATAAGCGGAACATTCTTGTGCGAGCCAAGCTTTAAATACGTTTGGAGGGCAGTTCTTTAAATTGGCCCTTGACTTTGACGGAAATTTGTGGTTTTGATGGTTCTCTCGGATATCACGGAAATTCTTGGTATAGCGTCCCTTAACTTGATTCCCAACCCCAAAAATCCACACCTCTGCAGATATTGCATTCCCGGCATACTCGCGGCTTTATTTGCCTTAATGTTTTTAGCTGGATTGTTTTCAAGCGGTCCCTCCAGTTTGACGGGAATATTCTTCATTCTCATGCTTGTGATGCTCGTGCTTACCGCTGCCGTTAGGAACAAGCACATAACGAAGCCGGTTAATCGCCGCTAGGTTTTGGGCGCGTCCTTGAGCATCTCCTTGACCTGGTCGACGGTGACGAATTCCAGGGGGTTGATGCTGTTGAGCACGTAGCGCATCTCCCGTATCCGCTTCCCTAGTAAGTAATCACTTCCAGGCTGTCAACCCTTCGGAAGTGCTTCGCATTCGCCGTGATGACGGGCCGCTTTTCCGAGAGCGCGGTGCCGGCTATCATCGAATCTAGCGCATCGATTTCCGTCCCTCGGCTCCACCGCCTCAGTCGTCGTGCCCTTGTTGTAGCTACCGCCTTTCACGCCAATTCTTTTAGGACGATGCGTTTTTCCTTTTCCTTGAAGGTGATTTCGTGCCGTTCAAAGAAACCGACGCGACCCAGGATGTTGAAGCTCGTCCCCATCCTGGCAAAACCGACCCGGGTGTTGAACAGGTTTCCGATTGCCTGCATCCGCAAGTCGAAGAGGAAAATCTCGGCCTTGTCGGATACCGTGGAGAGCGTCATGCGTTCTCCGCGCATCCACGGGATGCCGATAGCTTCCGCCACCCACGGCTGGAAAATGCTGTAATTGGAGCCCGAATCAACGATTCCGTCGCAGGCGATTTCGTTCGATAAATGGAAAAGCCTCACAGGTATGGTGGGGTAAAGCCCCTTCCCGTGGTGCCGGTAAGGAAACGATTGTTCGGCCACGAAGTTCGCCTTGGGTTCACAGTAGGCTGTACGCTTCCTCCGGCAGAGGAATCTTCGTTATCAGTGGATTGCGCAGTCTGACTGCCTGGTTTTTCAGCAATTCTTTCGGGGAATCCGCCACCGCCAGCACTTTCCCTGCCGTTACGGCCACCCACTTGCCGGCAAGCCCGTCAAGCCGGTTCCCCTGGCGGGCAAGCCATGCGTGCGCGGCAACATGCGAAGCAGTCATTTACACCAACCTTAGCATATTCGGGAACGGGCGGTTTTAACCCTTCCGCAGCCGCGTTTCCACTCCGCTGCGTCTCTGCTTCCGAATATTGCCTGCCATTATCGCCATGTTCTTACCTTGGCTTTTTTCCGCACTTCGGCTACTCCCTTTTTCAACGCTCTTGCCTCCGAATCGGAAAATATTCTGAACGCATTGAGTGGTGTTGTCTTCTCCAGCGTGGTGCCGGGGATTCTGCCTCTCTTAGTTTGAGCATCAAACCGCGAATTCATTCTGTTGCCCCTTGTCTTCTAATACCTTGCGAGCACCCGGAATGCCCTGCGGTGCTTGGCAAGCATTTCCTTGACCGACCTGTCCACTGCCTTGTCGAATTGCTTTGCCTTTTTAGATGCCTCGCCTGCTTTTTCCATAATATTCTCCTTCTGGCTATGCCCGCTTCTTCCTTTCGATGCCTGCCGCGCAGTAAATCCGTTCTCTTCAACGGGTTTCAATTCACAGCTATAATATAGCCAAAGAGTATTGCGATGAATATTAGTCCGGCGGCCATCCCAAGCGCATATTCCTTGAACGGAAGCGGGTTGTTTGGCCATGCCTTGTATGCCCCCAACCCGACGATGAACACGATTCCAAAAGAGGCGAGAAACGAGCCGCCTGTCGCCGCAAGCATATATCCAGCCCCTGGCAATACGGTCAATAAGAAGTGAAACAGGATAAAAACCGCAGCGCCCAATGCAAATGCGTTCAATTTGATTGAGGGGCTCATTGTGGTCACTTGGGCGGCTCCTTGTCCTTTATCATCTCGCGGACCTGGTCTACTGTCACGAATTCCAGGGGGTTGATGCTGTTGAGCACGTAGCGCATCTCCTGGATTTGCTTGCGCAAGTCCTCGAGTTCGGACTTGATGGCGGTCGAGTCCGCGGAAGGCGCGCTGGAAGCCGCAGAAGGGGAAGCAGCTGCCCCGCCAGTCCCGCGCGACTCGATTGCCCTGATTTTCTCGTTCTGCATGACTATGGTCTGGCCGAGGACCTCCTGGTTGTTCTCTATCGTCTTGATCTTCTGCGCAATCAGGCTGATTTTCGAGTCGATTGTCGCAATGTCGGTTTTCAGCGAGTCGAGCGTCTTGAGCGGCTTTTCAGGCGGCATAACGGAATAAAAAGGCGGGCGGCTTATAATACTAACTGTTTTCTCCCCATAGAGGTGGGCTTTTTCATGTTCCCGAAAATGAACCCCAAGCAAATGGCGCAGATGATGCGCCAAATGGGCATTTCCAGCGACGAAATCCCGGCCGAAAAAGTCGTCATACACAAAAAGGACGGCTCGAAGCTCGAAATCACCAGCCCATCCGTCATGGCCATGGCAATGGGCGGCCAGACGACTTACCAAATCAGCGGCGAGGCAAAGGAATCCGGCGGCGAGCCAACAGATTCAACGGAATCTCAAGAACCGCTTGACAATTCATCCGCCCAATCCGACTCTCTTGAAGACGACGTCAAGCTTGTCATGGAACAGGCGAAAGTCTCGCGCGAAACCGCAGCTGCCGCCCTCAAGCGCGCCAACGGAAACATCGCCTCTGCAATCGTCGACGCGCGCGGGGAGTGAGCAATTCCCGTGCCCGACTCCCATGATGTTATTGAAATCGACGGCTCGACACCTCTGGGGGGCACATCCCCCCACGCGTGTCGCCCCTCCCCCCTGTTGTTGGTGATACCTTGATTGAAATCGACGGCTCGCTCCACGGTGGCGGCGGGCAAGTGCTGCGCACCGCGCTCTCGCTTTCAGTCGCCCTCCAAAAGCCCTTCCGAATCACCAACATACGCGCAAGCCGCCCCAACCCCGGGCTGGCAGCACAGCACATCACCGCAGTCCGCGCCTGCGCCGCCATTTCCCGCGCAAAAATGGAAGGCGATTCCCTTGGTTCGCGCGAGCTGGTGTTTTCCCCCAACGGCATCGTTGCAGGCGATTACTCCTTCGACGTCTCCGCCGTTAATCCCAGCGCCGGCTCGGCAGTCCTGGTACTGCAGTCAATCCTGCCTCCGCTCCTGTACGCCCCCGGCCGGTCGCGGGTTTCGATTATTGGCGGCACGCACGTTCCATGGAGCCCCTGCTATGACTACGCTGAAAAAGTATTCCTGCCGGCAATCGCGCGAATAGGCGCCGCCGCCAGCGCGTCATTGCAGCGCAGGGGCTTTTACCCCTCCGGCGCAGGCAAAATCACCGCGCAAATCGAGCCACTGGACACGGGCCGCGCTCTCTCCCCATTCGTACTGGAGTCCCGCGGAATACTCAAGAGCGTTTCCGGCGAATCCGTTGCATCTTCCCTGCCGCTCTCGATTGCAGAGCGCCAGAAATCAGCCGCGCTATCAGCCCTGGCCCCCCTGCAGTGCGGCAAGAAAATCTCGTGCCAACGCGGCGAATCCGCCTCGCCCGGCACGTTCGCATTCTTGGCGGCGGATTACGGCAACACCTGCGAGGGCTTCTTCTCGCTTGGCGCAAAAGGCAAGAGCGCCGAAGCAGTGGGAAAGGAAGCCGCAGGCGCGCTGTTGAAATTCGATTCGTCGGCGGCAAGCGTCGATGAACACCTCGCCGACCAGCTTCTGGCATACTGTGCGCTTGCGCAAGGCGAGTCGAAATTCACCGTGCCCGAGGTTACCGCGCACTTCACCGCCAATGCCGAGACTGTAAAGCTCTTCCTTCCGGGAGTGAAAATCTCGTCGGACGGCATTCATGTGAGCGTTATTGGAGCAGGGTTGTGCCGCTAGGTGACCCTGATTTCCCGAGTGGTAGAGTTTTCCATCCCGTCGTTGTCGATGACTTTGAGCGTCACATTGTACAACCCGGCTGCAAAATACTGATGGCTTACGCTCGAGTGCGAAGTGGTGTTGGTCGCCCCGTCCCCGAACTCCCAGTGATATGCGGTAATTGTTCCATCCAGGTCGCTTGACGCCGAGTAATAATCGCCTTTCTTAGTGCCCTGGAAAGAATTGTTTGTAAAGTCCACTTTCGGCGCGCTTCCCTTGCACCTGCCGCTCTCGCAGCCGAAATCGCATACCCTGCCGCCGCGGTATATGCACTTGCCGCCCACGCACACCCCGGATTGCAGCAACTGCGTGCGCGTCGGGTCGCTGGCGTTGCACGCGTCCGAACAGTCCACCAAAATGCACTTGCGCACCTCCACAACCCCGCCGGAAGTCTGGTTGCTTTGGTTGACCGCCGGGTTGAATATGTTTGAAACCGCGAAAAGGCTGACTACCGTGACGAGGAATACCGCAATGCCGGCCAGGAGGATGAACTCGACTGCCGTGACGCCCCTGCTTTCCATGGCCTGCTTAAACCCTCCCGGCTATAAAAACGCTATCAAGCCGCATCGAATGCTTTTTTAACCGCCGCTTCCTTCTGCCCCTCCATGGAAAATCGCTCGCAGGGCTCCCTGGAATACATCATGCTCTTAGGCGGCATCCTCCTCATCGTCACCCTCTCGATAGTCATCATCCGCGGAGGCGTCCTGCCGCAAGCCCAGCACACCATCGACACCAACTACCACGACTACGTCACCATAACCAACACCAGCAACTGCACGCTGGCAGGATGCTGACCTAATGAACCGCACTGCTGACCTAATGTAAAGCCTGCAACCATGGTTTGCAAAGTTTTATAAAGATGTCAAACTATAGTTTGGTATGCCTGAAAAAGAGCAGCTTGTGAAAGTAATCGACTTCTGGAAAGCCACCGTTACCAGGGAGCGGCTTTTCGAGCGCGAGCTTGCCAGCGGACTTGACGCCGCAACCAAGGAGGTCGTGGATTTGGTTGGCGTGCGCAGGTGTGGGAAATCGTCGATTTTCAAGCTGCTCATCCGGCGCCTCGGCCTGGAGGACAAGGCGTTATTCGTCAATTTTGAAGACCCTTATTTCATAGTGCATAATTCCCCCGCGGTCATCGAGGAATTGATTGAGACATACCGCGAATACTACTATTCCGGCTTGGAGTACCTGTTCTTCGATGAAATCCAGGCCATATCCGGATGGGAAAAAGCAGTCCGCAAACTCCGCGACTCAGGCGAGTACAGGATATTCGTCACCGGCTCGTCTTCAAAGCTATTGAGCGGCGAGTTTTCAACCCTCCTTACCGGCAGGCACCTCTCCCATGCCGCGTTCCCCCTGTCATTCCGGGAGTTCCTCGCATTCAAGGGCGTGCAAGCCACCGGCAAACGCGACCTGGCGCTCAAAAGCACTGCACTCCTAAAGGCATTTTCCGAGTATCTTGAAAACGGCGGCTTCCCGGAAGTCGTGGTGACCGGCAACAAAACCCTCCTCCAGCAGTATTTCAAGGACATCGTCTACAAAGACATCGCAGGCAGGCACGAAGTCCGGCAGACCGACGTGCTGGAAAAGCTCGGCGTGTTCCTCGTCACGAACTCGGCGCGCACGCTCTCCGCCGGCTCGGTAAGCAAGGCCTTCGGCATCTCGCACGAGTTCGCCTCGTTATACCTGGAATACTTCAAGGAGGCATTCCTCGTATTCGACCTGCCGCAGTTTTCGTATTCTCTGAAAACCCAGGCCAAAGCCCTCAAGAAATACTATTCAGTCGACACCGGGCTGGCCAACGCCGTATCCTTCCGGTTCTCGGAAGACAAGGGCCGCATGCTCGAGCAAAGCGTCTTTTTGCACCTTGCGCGCACCGGCGCCGACGCCTACTACTACAAGACGCGCGCAAACCAGGAAATCGACTTCCTCGTAAAAACGCGCCAAAACCACCGGCAGCTCATCCAAGTCTCCTGGAGCCTGCAAGACACCGATACCCGCAAGCGCGAGCTCGCCGCCCTCTTTCGGGCAATGGACGAGCTGCGAGCCAAGACCGCGCTCGTTTTGACCTACGACGAGCAAGAAACCATTTCACAAGCCGGCAAAACCATTACAGTGGCGCCCGCATGGAAATGGATGCTGGAAACCACGACTGCGTCGCCATAACCAACACCAGCAACTGCACGCTGGCAGGATGCTGACTTATCTATTCGCCTTGACCAAACGGAACCGCGCCTGCGAAAATGTTTGTAGCAATAACCTGCATTATACTAACCCTGGTTATTGCATGAATGTCGAAGGACGCATGCTGCTGTTGGCGCCCGACAAGCGCCGCGTTGCCTTCAAAACCAGGGAGATTGAAGTAGTGGACATCTGCGACTTCCTATGAGTTTGGCACGCCTGAAAAAAGCAGCTTGCAAAAGCCGCTGTCTTTTGGAAAAGGCGTGGTTTCCCCGAGAGCCGCATTTCCCTGTTGCGCCACAGAAAGGCTTTTAAATGCCGAGTGGATTGTTTTTTCCGCCGGCAAGAAAATGCCGGGCAAATGTCTTGGTTCAACCCATAAAAGAGGTCGATGAAAGAATGAAACTGTTTAAGGAAAGAAAAGCGCAGGGCGCGTTTGAATACATCCTGCTATTGGCGGGAGTACTGCTAATCGTCGTACTCGCAATCATCATCCTAAGAGGTTCCGTGCTCGCAAGCGCAAACAACAACATTCAGTCGGGAATGAGGTCAGTTGGAAACGCAAGTGCTGGCTGCAATGTTACTCAGCAGGTTTGGAACAACGGTTCCGGCGTATTCTGCTGTAACATTCTTGACAATATTAATTGTCAGGTAATACCTATAGCTTAGTCTCTTTTTCTTTTTCCTTTCTTTTTTTACTCCCCCCAGCGCGAGCGTTGCTTGAGGTTTGGGCTTGAGCCTGCGCTTGGCGGCTCTCGCTTGCTCTTTCCTGCGTTGCCTGCTGCTTTAGGGGGTTCACGGCCCGCTAATGCTGTGGGCAGGGGGGTTTGTCAGGCGGCGTGCGTCTTGGCGGCAGGGGGGATGGCTTGGGCATGTCAGAGGCCTTCTTTTTTCAGGCGGTTTAGGACTTTGCCAAAAACCAATTCGAAGTCTGGAACTCGCCTTAGGAATTGGCGGAGGTCTTCATCCCACTTGGCCTTGAAGTTTGGCAGCCGTAAGCTCAACCCCGGCAAGTCCGGTTTTTCATGATAGTAGTCGAGTTTCTTGAGGATTAGGGCCGGGTCCAGGCGCACGTTGTTTTCGAGCAGGAACCAAACGTCGTACAAGTCACGGGCGGCAGTGCGGGAAAACACTGCGTGGACTTTTTCGGCAAGGATTTCCTCTAACGCGAGGACCCGCAAGGGAAAGCCGCCGAGTTCATAGGCGTCAACTACCTGCTTTTCAACCGGCTGTAAAAACGCGTTTTCCCTTAAACTGAAGTCGAAACGCACGCGCTGCGGCTGCTGGAGAAAGGAATTGAATTTAAGGAATACTCGGAGCCCCTCGCTGGTTTTCTCGTGCTTGGTTGCGGTAAACCGGATTCCGTGCAGTTCCTTGCCTTCGAAAAGGCCCTGGATTTCAGACCGCGCCTTGGCTTGCGTGATTGCCGGAGCGTTGAAGTCGAGGTCTTCCGAAAAACGCGCCTGCGGAAAATAAATTTTCTTGATGGCGGTCCCGCCCTTGAACACGAGGCCGGCGCAAAGCGGGGATTGCGACAGCACGGAGAGGACAACGGAAAGCGCGTAGTCCTTCTCGACGATGGCCTGCGGAATCCCCTCGCGCGCGGCCATTCTCTTGAGTTGCGCCAAGTCCATCGTTTAATATCCCTGCCTGAAGTTGAGAAGCTGCTTTTCTTCGAGGTTCAATTTTAACCCCCACTTTTTGCTGTATTTGATGGTGTGCTTGGGGCCGGAGGGGTCGAGCCAGCGAAAGCCTTGAAACGAGCCTTCCAGTTGCTTGGCATGCCTTTTGAAGCCCATGAGTTCGAGAATGTAGCCGAGGCGCCGGCGGACGACGTGCTTTTCTGCTTTTGCCAGCGAAACGAGCTTGCCCCAGTCCAGTTCACTGGCGGCGGAGTGAATGGCTTCGGGGGCTGCCGAGACGCCCAGGCAGTATTGGGGCAAGCGCAGGCAGTCGATTATCGTCTGCTCGCGGGTGGAGACGTTGACTTCGGTACCGCCGAGTTTAACTTGCGTGAATTCCCCTAGTTCGCGTTTTTTCACGAAAACGAAGGTGGTCTGCACCGCCTTGACGCTCTTCTTCTGGCGGTTTAGGGCCACGAAGACGGTCATGGGAATTTGCGTGGTCATCCCCCAATGGTTCAACGCGGACAAAAAGCCAATGTAGTAGTTCTTGGTGTTCGCGAGCGCGGGGGCGACTAGGAAGGAATGCTCCGACCATTCGCCTTTGGGCCCGCTTTTTAGGGGAGCGAACAGGTAAGAGCCTTTCTGCAGGCGGATGACGCGGTTCTTTTTCGCCAGCCGCGAAAGCACGTTCTTCACGGAGGCGGCAGTGCCTTTCAGAATCCTTTTCGCATCCTTGAACGAAAACAGCCCGTTGTTGCGCTCCTCCAATGCGAACAGGAGGGCAAGCTCCCTCTCCCCAAAACGCATTTTAGGTATAACCATAGTATCGCTTAACGATACTTTCAACGTTCAAAGTATATAAGGTTTTCGGCTGCCCCGGGACAGCTTGGACGTCCTCGCTTTCTTCCTCGATTCTCACGCCAATTCAACCTCTGCGGGGGACAAGTTTAGGTAAATCCTCCATTTTTTCGCTATCGCATCGAGCTCCTTGGGCTGCTTCCTTAAGTCCTTAGGATAGACACTGAATTCCCGGTCGTCCTTTTCAGTGCGCTTGAATAAACCGTCCCTTAGCGCGGTTATTATCTTTCTCGTGCGCTCGCCTTCAACCCCCTTTTCAAGCAAAATGTCCGCAACCGCCCCAAAATACCGGTAATCGAATGAATTAAGCCTTTTAACAACCTCCGAAAAACGGGTCTCCCCTGATTGCAGGAACCTTGAGGCAAAAGCGGTATCGCGGGCCTTAATCCGCTCTGCGGCAAACGAGGAATCGTCGTATTTGCCTTTCCTTATGGTCACTAATTGAGTGCCGCCGGGCTTGAACAGCGTTTTATACGATTCAGCGGGCGAGTTGGTGAATATTACCTGCGTGCCCGACGGCATGTAACCCATTTCGGCGGCAAATGCCGGTGATCCGACCAGCTTGTTTGTCGGAATTTGCTCGCCAATAAGCGAGAGTTCCTCGATTGAGGCCAGCAGCCGGTATTTCTTGGTGCGCCAGTCCCCGTCAAGCCGTTGCTTGGCGATTATTCCCTTCTTCCCGAGCTCGTTGAGCACCTTCCATGCCGCGGTCTGGGGATAGGCCAGCCTTTCCATCGCTTCCTCAATGGTGAAGTACTTCTTTTGCCCGAAAGCATTAAGCAACCCGGCGTAGGCGTCGTACTCCCACTTCTGCAACCTCATAACATCACTTGAGTAATTTGCTCAAGTCAGGTATTTAAGGCTTTCGGGAGCTTGCGTTCCTTTTTTCGCCTGGCCAGAAAATCCTCTAGCGCCTCCTTCTTATAGCCGTCGCTCTTACCGATTTTCTCACGTACTCGGCCCTCGATTTGCGTCCACTCTTCGGCGGTTGCGCAGGACAATATCGCGTCTTCTGCGCTGGGGACAAGGTCTAGCCCGCCCAAGTCAACGTCAGCCAGTACGGAGTCCAGGAGGATTCCCAGCCATTCTCGGCGGGTTTGTTTGTCCGGCGAACCCTTGGCCAGGCACTTGACTAAGCCTTCCGCGATTTCATCCACTGCGCAAGCGAGTTCGCCTTCTTCATCCATTTCAAGCAATGTGCTGCCATAACGGCGGGTGGCTTCAGTAAGAAGCATGGCATAGATCGTGCCTGCGGCAAGCCAGCCGTCGGACTCCACCAAATCATCCGCCATCCCGCAAAGATTCTGCAAGCCCGCTTCGATGGCCCTGCTTGAACCTTGCTGCAAAGCGCGCAACGCCAGGCGGTGGAACGTGTTTACGTCTACCATGCCCTGGCGGGATGAAGCGGAAAATTCAGCTATATCAATCAAATGGGGTTCTTGCTTGACCATTTCGCCGACGAGAGCAATAAGTTCGTCTTTTGTGAATTCCGCGAGCATTGAGGCAAACGGCGGGAGCACGCGGATTGATTGTGGCTTGCGGGCTAAGCTTAAGAGGAGGGCGACAATGTGTTTGCAAAAGCCGCCGCGGGGGCAATCGCAGGAAGCCTTCGCAACCCTGTTTTTATTTAAAATGACGGAAACATTGTACGGTTCGCGCGCAGAACCCTGGCAGGTTGTACGAAGTTCCTTTCCCAGCAAGACTGGCTCAAAAACCCTGTTCTCTAAAAAGTATTTATTGCCTCGCTCGAATGATTGGGCGTCCGAAAGCTTGCGGACCGACGCTTCGGTAAGCCGGGGCAACGCGTTCTTTACCATAAAACCGCCTCCTTCGCTTCGATCAAAACCATTGGATACTACGCCGGGTATAAAAGTCGATGCTTAAGCGCCTCGTTTTGCCAGTCGTTTTATTTGCGCGTCAAGAATCATGCCAGCACCGATTGTTTTGTAATCTCTGCGTTCAATACCAGGTTCCATTTGCTGTCGTGCTTTCCCTTCGATTCTGAGCCTTACGGTATCGCGTCTTTTGCGCCGGGCTCTTGTGGCGGCATGGTAGCCGGCAGTCAGTCGGGAAACCGGCTTTGAGGTCGGGAAACCCAGCCTTTAATCTGTTGCCTGCGCGGCCTTGCGGATGGCTTGTGCGATGTTCTTGTAGGTTTCGACGTCGCAGTACCAGCCGGCGTCAACCATCGCATCCAACAGTTCTAACGCCTTTTCGCCGGAAAACGCCTTCCTCCTCACGCCGTCAATCAAGAGCGCCGTGGAATGCGCGGTTGCAATGCCGTTCGCTGCAGCAAACCGCCTGGCGGGCTCGTCGTCTACGACTGCAACGGCCTTGAGCCGCCTTGCAAGCAGGATTACGCTGACGTCCGCGCTGCTTAGCCCCGGCTCTTCCCCTGCCTTTGCAGGCAGAACGTCGAGCGCCTTTCCCTTGATTAGGACAGATATGTGCATTGCTTCCGGGAACTGGTTTTCATCCAGCCGGAGTTCAAGGACTACTTGTCGTGTTGTAGCCAGCTTCCAGCCTAGCTTTGGCAGGTATTTCCAGAAGCCGGCGCGCGTTAGGTAAATGAGCGGCGTTGCGTCCAAGACCAGCGTTTTGCGCACAAAATGCACCCTCCTATTCCTTTAGCGCCTCTTGTTCCCGTTCAATGTCCGGCCGGGAAACCCTGATGAATGCGGTCTTGCGTTCCTCCACTGCTGCCATCATTTCCCACAATGGCAGCCCCGCGAATTTTGCGGCAGCCGAGAGCGTCATTTTCCCCCTGCGCAGCAATTCGAGCGCCTCTTGTTTTTTCCACTCGCAAAGGCCTACGTCAATCATTTTTCTCACTGCGGCGGACTTGTCAATCCCCTCGTATTCCATCACGAATTCCAGCCTTTTTTCGTCCCCTTGAGGGAGCCTTGCCGCAACCGCCGAATATGCCACTTTTCATCGCCTCCAACCGACAACGTTTACGTTTATGTTATTATGTAAACAAAGTATAAAAGCATTCCCCTTGGCCTGCCGGTGAAGAGCCGGGCATGCAACCGGTCTAAAGTGCCGGGTTTTGGTTACTGCACTAATCAAAACATCCTCTTTTTTGAGCAGTGGAGTAATCGGGATGGCGAAAGATGGGCTGCCTGTGGTGTTGGCCTTCACTTCGCGGCAACAGTCAAAAGCAAGATTTTAACCATAGTTATGTTTTTATATAACTTCGGTTACAATATTGATGGTTTTTATGAAGCTTCCTTTGGACAAGAGGCTCAAAAAGCGCCTGCACCGCGACGTAGGCTGCCTGCAGGACGAGCTTGTGGACTTGCTTTACGGCGTTGCGCCTTCGCTGGTATTGCACGGCGGCACAGCGGTGTGGCGGTGTTTCGGGGGCGCGCGTTTTTCCGAAGACCTCGACTTTTACCTGCCCGGCGTGCAGGCTGATTTTGAGCAAGCTTTTAGGGCAGTGTTGCATTCCCGTGGTCTGGAGCTGTTGAAGTTCAAGAAAACCGCCAACCTGATTTTCGCCAAAGTCCGCAACCGCGATGCCGAAGTGCGCGTGGAAATCAATTTCTCCAAGGTTGCGCTTGGCGTGCCCTTGGCTTATGAGAAGATGGATGGGACGGCGCTGGTCGTTTTCTGCATTCCTTTGGAGGCATTGGTTTTGGAGAAGGCCCGGGCGTTTTGTTCCCGGCGGCTCATCCGGGACGTCTTCGACGTGTATTTCCTTTCCCTGCAATTGTCGGATGAATCTGGGCGCGGGGCTTTTGGGAAGGAGCTGGCCGGGCTGGTTTCGTCGCTTCCGGCTCCTCTTGACGAATCCACTTTGGATGCAATAGTTTATTCCGGCGCCGTGCCTTCGTTTGCGCAGATGCGGGATTATCTTGCGGGGCGCTTTCCATGACCAACCCTGCCGTCCTGGAGAAGGCGTTTTCCATGCAGCCCTGCTTTTCTTTGGCACAGGCAAGGCGGGTCCTTTCGGGCGCCAGCGCAGGCTACGCTCGGCTGCTTTTGCACAACCTTGTAAAGGGCGGCAGGCTGCATCGCGTTGCCAGGGGCGTGTATTCTTTCCACAGCGAGGCACAGGTCGCCGGCTTTGCGTTTTCGCCGTTTTACTACGGCCTGCAGGACGCGCTTTCGCTTCACGGAGCATGGGAGCAGGAGACCAATCCCGTGGTCGTCACCGTCCGCAAGGTCCGGGAAGGTGTCCGGAGTTTCGAGGGCGCGAACTTCGTCGTGAGGTGCATTCCACGAAGGCTCTTTTTTGGCTTCGAATCAATGCAGTACGGCGACTTGTGGGTTCCGGTGTCGTCGCTTGAAAAGACGCTCGCCGACTTGGCTTACTTCCGGTGCCACGTCCCAGCGGATGCCCTGCGGGAAATCCGGCCTCGCGTGGACTTGAAGGAATTGGATGAAGTGCTATCCCGTTTTCCGAAGCCTGCCGCGTCGAGGGCAAGGGAAATGCTCTCCGAGTGAGGCTGGGCCTTTTTCCCATCGCAAGCCTTTTATTGTGCAGCGCGCTGTCCATTGCGATAGCCGCATGGACCTCCGATTGAAACCTCGCTTGAAACTGGGTTGCCGCGCGCAGACTTCCACCGAGTACATCCTTTTGGTGGCGCTGGGGCTGGTCGTCGTGCTTGCCGGCATCGCGGTTGCCGCGCAAATCAAGGACATCAGCGACATCGTTTCGGCGCGCGTTTCCTCCGACCGCAATAAAGTCATTTCCATGTTCGTGAGCTGAAACCCCCGCCATGCAGTACCTTGCGCTGGCAGTTTTCCTCGCATTTAGCGCCGCCGCCTCGTATACGGACCTCAAGCGGAGGGAAATCCCGGATTGGCTCAACTACTCGTTTTTGGCCGCCGGCATCCTTCTATCCGTTTATTACGGCGGTACGGAAGCCTTGCCCGGCACGCTCTTGGCAATCGTCGTTTGGTTTGGCTTTTCCTACGCGGTCTACCGTGCAGGCGCGTGGGCGGGCGGGGACGTCAAGTTTTTTTCGGCAATGGCGCCTTATGCCGGCCTGTTCGGCCTTGGCTGGCTGGATTGCCTGGCGGTGTTCTTCGCTTCCGTGATTTTGCTGCTGCCGGTGTTGGGCCTGGTTTATTGGAGGGAGGTGTGGGCGCTGCGCCGTGAATTCCTCGCAATCGCCAAAAGCGCGCTGTTCCCCTCGTTTGCCGGCGCAGTCGGCTCGTATGCCGTAGTGTCAATCTTTGGCTTGGCCTGGTCGCTTTCGCCGGGAAACTGGGTTGTCTCGGCCGGGCTGGTTTTGCTTTTCCTCCTCGTGCGGCTTCCTATGCTGCTTTCCGCCGCCGCATTCGCGCTTTGCGCGGCGTTTTTCGGGTTAAATCCGGGCCTGCTGGCTTTCCTGTTCGCCGTCTCGTTTGCGTTCTCGCTTTTGCCGCGCTCTTTTTCCATCCTTTCCTCCAAAGTGCTCCGCTACGACGCCAAGGTCGGCGGCCTTTCGGAGGGCGACGTGCCTGCCAGGACTCTCATCCTAAAATCCGGCAAGGTCGTGGCAGTTGACCCGCTGGATTTCAAGTCCGCGCTTCCTAAAGCCGTCGCAGCTCTCAAGGCGGGCAAGGGCATCGTTGCCGTGGCCAAGGGCTTGTTTTCCGGTGGTCCGCTGCGCGGCCGCGTGCTTGCAGACGCAATGTCGGCCGGCGGGCTTTCCAAGGCGCAGATAGCAGAGTTAAAAAGGGCGCAAGTGAAATGGGTTTGTGTAAAGCGCACGCTTGCCTTTGCGCCGGTGCTGGCTGCTGGGTTTCTCGCGTGCGCGGGGTTTTTGTAATGGCTCGCGGGCAAATGAGCATCGAGTTTTTCATTATAGCGGGCTTCATCCTCCTGGCTTCGAGCATCCTCATCGCGAATGCCGACACCCAGATTCAGGAGACTTCCGCGCTCAACAACATCGTGGCAGGCCGCAACGCGATGGATCTTTTGTCGACCAGCTGCATGTACGTCTACCTGCAAGGCAACAATTCGGCAGTCACCAACTACATGTTCATTCCCTCCAACACTTCGTGCTTCAACTTCAACACCACTTTCTCGAAGTTCTACTGCGTCACCCTCGGCGTCACGGGCCTCGTATTCAGCGACGCTCTTCCCTTCAACGCCTCGGCACAGGACACTGGCTGCTCGGCGTTCAACGCGACCGGCTGGCTGCGCGTTTCGGCCTACAACAGCGGCGGAAACATCATCTACTCGTGCAGGCGTGTTTAGCCATGCGGGGACAAGTCGGGCCGGAATACATTTTCCTCCTCTCGCTGGTGTTCATAGTCGCCGCGACGTCCATCCTGCAGTCGTTTAAGGACGTGGAAATCAACCTCGCGCTTTCCTCCGCGCGGCTTGCGTGCACGGAAATGGCTTCCCGCAATTCGTCGCTGGAGTGCTTCGTATTGGGCTATTCCATCGGCAGCGCGCCGCCGCAGGTGAACATCACGCCCCAGCTGGCCTCGTACTATTCCGCAGCCAACAAGACCGAGCTAAAAAACCTCATTCTCACGAACATGAACCGCATCTTCCGGCCCGAAGCGGCGACCGACACGAGCGTCAACTGGACCTGGGCGGCGTACTACAATTACAGCATCAACATCCAATAGCCCGCTTGCATTGGCACTGCCTCTCTCACGCCCTTGGCCCGGCATCCCGGTTGCCTTCCCGTGCCTGCCGCCCCCTCCCCCGCCCGATGCGGTTTCCACCCGTTGGGCAATAGGCATTAAAACCGTCTTGGCCAGATTACTGCCTGTTGCACATGCTATTCGCCGACCTGCACTTGCATTCTAAATATTCGCGCGCAGTCAGCCCGAGCATGGACCTAGAGCACCTAGCTGCCGGCGCACAGAAAAAAGGCCTCGGCCTATTGGGCACCGGCGACTTTACCCATCCTTTGTGGTTTGCCGAGCTAAAATCCAAGCTTGAAGAGGCCGACGCCGGCAGCGGCATTTACCGCCTCAAGGGCGGCAACCCGGCAGTGCGCTTCGTCCTGCAGGCGGAAATCAGCACGATAATCTCGGACGGCACCAAAGTCCGCAAAGTCCACCACATAGTGTTCGCGCCTTCCCTCGAATCCGCGGCATCATTAAACAGCCTGTTGGCCAAAAAAGGCAACCTTAGCGCCGACGGCAGGCCGACTTTCGGCAGCACTTCCCCCGCTGCACTCGTGGAGATATGCCGGCAGGCCGATTCGCGCATTGAAGTCGTGCCCGCGCACGCCTGGACGCCGTATTTCTCCGTCTTCGGCAGCATTTCTGGTTACGATTCCATCGAAGAGGCTTACGCGGACCAGGCGCGCTACATCAAGGCGTATGAGACGGGCATGAGCAGTAACCCTGCGATGAACTGGCGCGTAAGCAGGCTCGACAAATACGCGCAAATCAGCAACTCCGACTCGCATTCGCCGTACCCCTACCGCATCGGCCGCGAGTGCAACGCGTTTCACTTCGGCGCCAGGGAGCCCACTTACGAAGGCCTGTTCGACGCCATGTACTCGCATGACGGGAGCAAGTTCGCGTTCACCATCGAAGTCGACCCCAACTACGGCAAGTACCACTACGACGGCCACCGCAACTGCAAGTTTTCCTGCCCGCCGGGCCAGACGCGCAGGCTCGCCGGTATGTGCCCGGTGTGCGGCCGGCCGCTTACCATCGGCGTGCTCTACCGCGTCGAAGCGCTCGCAGACCGTCCCGAGGGTGTCAAGCCAGTTGGCGCGATTCCCTTCAAGACGCTTCTGCCGCTGCAGGAACTCGTAGCCGCCGCAATCGGTTCGCCGCTTGCCTCCAAGAAGTCCTTCGAGCAGACCGAGAGGCTTACCGCGCGCTTTGGAACCGAGTTCGCCGTCCTCCTCGACGCCACGCACGAATCCCTGCAGTCCGCGGCGGGCCCTGAACTTGCCGCCGTGATTATCGCAAACCGCGAAGGGAAGCTCACGGTGCGCCCCGGCTTTGACGGCGAATACGGCGTGCTCGAGCTAGGCGGCGGGACGCCGAAGGAGGGTTTGCCGGGCAAGCGCTCTACTGGTTCTGCCGTGGCCGCTCAAAAGGGTCTCTCTGACTTTTAACAAGCCGCAGGTCAGTTCGTGCCGCTGTCCGCCGCTTCGAATTCCTTGTAGTTGTTGGCGTCGAACTCGTAGGACTTCTTGAGGAACTTCGCGCCCCCGAACGAAAAGCCTTTGAGCACTTCTTCTTGTTCGCCGCAGTAAGTCGTCAGCTGGCTTTCGCGCTGGCTTGCGTCAAGCAAGTATGCCCTCCCGGAATATTCCAGGACGGTGACGGGGTGAATCGTGTTGTTCTCCAATTCCAGGACGAGCACTTTTGCCTGCGCGCCGAGCGCTTGGAGCAGGCTGCACAACAGCAGTGCCTTGTCGAACACGTCTGCTGCGCCAACTTCGAGGATTTCCTTCTGCGAGAGCCAGAACGACACCGACACCTCGGAGTGCACTTGCCGGATGCCGCGCACGATGGCGAACGCCGGCCCGGCGGCGAACAAAAAGTCCTTTTCGTAGTCGTAGCGCCAGCCTTCGGGAAGCGTGCCGGAGGCCTTCTTGTTGGCTGCCGTCTGCTCGAGCGCCTGCGCCTTGAGCTGTTGCACTGTCTCGGTGTTCTTGTCCACGAGCGCCTTGAGTTCGGGCACAGTCTTTTCCTCGTTCTCGTTGACCAGCGCAGCGTACCTCGAGATTATCCTGCGGTAGTACGCCGCCTGGGTTTCGAGCTTCTCCAATGCATCGGTTTGCTCGTGCTGCGCCGCCGCACCCTCCGCGGGCTTTTCCTCCTTCTTCCTGCCGAACAGCTCATCCAGGCCCATGCTTAAAAATCTGGTTTTAGCTCTATTAATAGCTTTGGATTTGCTGCGCCCAAGCGCCCGTTACCGCATCACGGGGAAGCGTAGCAGCCGGATGGCGTGCAGTTGGAAACATTGGTCGCATTCAACAGCGCGCCCGTGTGGTTTTGCACGGTTAATTCTCCCGGGTTTGCATGCACGCCTTAAAGCCGCCGGTTTTTTAAGCTAACAGCGCCTGCTTTTTCCAAGGGGGGAATTTGAGTGGCATTTGACGAGTTCCTGCAATCAAACCGCAAGGCAGTCGGCCGCGCCATGGAAAAACGGCTCGAGCGCAAGCTAAGCCGGGAGGGTTTCCTCTCCTGCTGCGGAGCACAGCAGTACGGTGTTGACAGCCTGCAAAGCGCCCAGGAGTCCGTCAATGCGCCCATCTGGGACCTTCTTGACCGCGGCGGAAAGCGCTGGAGGCCCGCGCTTCTCCTGCTGACCGCACAGGCATTCGGCGCGGACCCTTTCAAGCTCTTGGACCTTTCAACCATTCCAGAAATAGTTCACAACGGTACACTTATGGTGGACGATGTCGAAGACGACAGCGAACTGCGCCGCGGCAAGCCGTGCATCCACAAGTCTTACGGCGTGGATGTCGCGGTCAACGCCGGCAGCGCAATGTACTTCCTGCCATTGACCGCCCTTGACGGCCTTGCCGGCAAATACCCTGACAAGACGCTCCTTCAAGCCTACCGGATTTACGCTGAAGAACTGCGCGCGGTGTCTTACGGCCAGGGCATCGACATTTGGTGGCACAAGGGCAACGGCGGAGAAGTCAGCGAAGGGCAGTACCTGCAGATGGTAGCCCTCAAGACCGGCGCGCTTGCCCGCATGGCGGCAAGGCTCGGCGCGCTCTTTGCAGGCGCATCTGAAAAGGACATGCGTCTTGCCGGCGAGTTTGCCGAAGCCATTGGAGTCGCCTTCCAGGTACAAGACGACGTGCTCAACCTCACCGCGGGCAGCGAATACGGCAAGGAAATCGGCGGCGACATCAGCGAAGGCAAGCGCACGCTCATCACCGCGCACGCGCTAAGCCACGCAACGCCAGCAGACCGCAAAAAGCTTCTCGCCATCCTTGACGCCAAGACAAAAGATGCCGCCAAAATCCGCCAGGCAACCGCAATTTTGGAGTCCGCCGGGTCAATCGGCTACGCCAAGGCGCGCTCGCGCGAAATCGTGAAATCCGCTTGGCGCAGGTTCTCCAGCGTGCTGCCGGCAAGCAAGGCAAAAACCCTTCTTTCCCAGCTGGCCGACTACCTCGTCGAGCGCGAGATTTGAATTGGTCACAAGCCAACATTTCACTTCGGAGGAACGAAAACTTCCAGTTTCCTTACCTTGTCGAAGTCCTTGTCCGCCGTTGCCATTCGGTAGTTGTTGCGCAGGCAAATCGCCGCGTGCAGGGAATCGTACAACTGAAGGCCGCAAGACTCAAGGGCGAACGCATCGAGTACGTCCTGCGCGCTCCCTGGCAGGATTGTGATGCCGGATTTCAACGCGATTTTTTCAATGTATTGCGCGGCTAGATCCTTTAAGACGCCCTTTCTGACAAGCGAAAAACGCAGTTCGAGGAGGGCAAATACTGACGTGCACGCGCCTCGTCCTTGCACTGCGCCCGCAATGTATTTTGAATATTCGCCGTAAACGCTCCAGTCCCATAGGATGCACGAATCAATGTAGTCCATGGAGAACCCCTCACTTGAATTTCCTTGCAGCTTCCTCGAGCATGGCTTTTTCAACTTCGTCGTCAAACTCCTGCGCGCTCATCCGTCCAATCTTGTGCTTCTTTCCGATGAACCCCGCGTATTTGATCCAGAAGTTGTTTTCCGCCGGGCTGCGCAGGACTACTGCCGAGTCCTTGGTTTCAGCATGCAGCCGGCCGTGCAGCCCAAGCTCCCTGCGCCAAGCAACCGGGATGAGCACCCTCCCCTTGCTGTCCATTTCCAGGTACATTTTCCCACCTTTTCATATTTCCCACTTCCCACTTTTTAAGCCTTCCGCAGCCTCGTTTCCGCTGCCTGCATTCATCCAGCCGGCTGCCTTGAAATAAAAACAACGCTTTAAAAGCCGTCGCGCCGGAAATCCTTGCACTGCTTGCACAATTCCTAGAGGGTGAAACTTGCTATGGTCGAGGAAATAGAGCTCAAGGTCGCCGAGGCCATGCAGATAGACTACGGCAAG
This sequence comes from Microcaldota archaeon, assembly GCA_043807785.1. Lineage (GTDB taxonomy): Archaea > Micrarchaeota > Micrarchaeia > Norongarragalinales > SBBD01 > JAZDGU01. The sequence goes on from JAZDFO010000068.1 coordinate 30,137, forward strand.
CGCATCGTGCGCATCGACTCGCAGGCGCGCAAGCTGTTGGCGCTCACTACCGGCGACATCATCGAGATTTCCAGCAAGAAGTCCACCGGCGCCATCGTGCTTCCCGCGCACCCGCAGGACGAGGGCGCCAATATTATCCGCATGGACGGCATCCTGCGCCAAAACGTGGGAGTAGGCCTTGGCGACCGCGTGAAAATCAAGAAGGCCGACGCGAAAATCGCCAAGAAAATCGTGCTCGCCCCCCACCAGCCGTCGCGCTACGCGCCCGGGTTTGCCGATTTCGTGAAAAAGAACCTCATGGGCAAGCCGCTTGCCAAAGGCGACTCGCTTTCCGTCAACGTGTTCGGCACGAGCTTCCCGTTCGCGGTCGCGCAGACGGTGCCCAACGGCATAGTCCTGGCCAACGAGGGCACGGAAATGATCCTCAAGGAAGAGCCCGTCAAGGAACTCGGCCGCATTTCAACCACTTCTTACGAGGACGTCGGCGGCCTTCGCGAGGACGTGCAGAAAATCCGGGAAATGGTCGAGCTGCCAATGCGCCACCCGGAGATTTTCGAGAGGCTGGGCATCGAGCCGCCCAAAGGAGTGCTCATCTACGGCCCGCCGGGCTGCGGGAAATGCGTTTCAGGCGCAACAGAAGTCCTTCTTGCCAGCGGTGAAATGGTGCAGGCAAAAAAGTTGTTCGAGAATGCAATGCTTGATGGAACGGTTGTCAAAGACGACGGGAAGGAAACGCTGGTTTCCGTTAGTTCGCTCCGCGTTCCCAGCTTAAACTCGCAACTGAAGTCGGAAATCGACAATGTGCTGTTTGCATACCGAGAGCGCTACGACGGAGATTTAATACGGTTAAAGACCAGGAGCGGGAGGGAAATCGCCCTTACGCCCGCCCATCCGATTCTTACGACTACTGAAAACGGCCCTGAGTTTGTGGCAGCAGGCAGCCTCGAGGTGGGCGGCTACATCGGGGTTCCTCGCGTTGTTCTTGGCCCGTTAATATCCAAATCGCTGCAGCCTCCGAGTCCCGAGTTCATTGTTATTGAAGAAACGCCCCTCAAGGTGACCGTAGCGGCAAGGCATAGCAAGCGTTCTGAAAACCTCGGGGGTTTCGTCCACGTCGGGCAGATACTCATTCCGCCTGCGCCTACGGCCGAGCTTGCCGAGTTCATGGCTTATGTGGCAAGCGAGGGTACTTTCATGCCCGCTTACTACCACACGAGTTTCTGCAATTCCGAAGACCTTCACATAAACCGGTTCATGAAGCTCACCGAACAGCTATTTGGAATCAGGCGCGTGGTAGAGAAGGACAGCAGCCCCGGCGTGAAAAAGATCCAGATTAAGAACAAGGCGCTCTCCGCCTACTTGTCCAACGTCCTTGGTTTTGAAAAGACTAGGGCAAGCGATGTTAGGGTGCCGAAATTCGTTTTTTCTGGCTCCGATGACGTGGCATTCGCGTTCCTCCGCGTCTACGCCGACTGCGAGGGACACGTTTCCTTGGACGTGCCGAGGCTTGAAATTGTCACGGCAAGCAGGGGCATGGCGGGAGACCTGCTGTACCTGTTTCTCCGGGCGGGAATCGCCGCCACGGTAACGACTAAAAAGCTGGCAGGGAAGGAATATTACCGCGTCTTGGTGATGGGGAAGGAAAATCTCGCGATATTCGAAAATCGCGTAGGGCTGTTGAACGAAGGCAAGCGGGAGCGGCTGAGCGCTTGGACCCAATCCGGAAAGCGGTCGAACACCAACTTGGATGTCGTGCCCGTCGGCGATTTCTTGAGGATGAAAAGGATTCGCGAGGGAAAGACGCTCAGGGAATTCTACCTGGATCCGAAAAGCCGCGATTGCCGGTACGAAACCGGAGAGCGCCATTGGAGCAGAACCCGTCTTGCAAAGCTGGGCGAAAAACTCGGGAGCGACAAAATCAAGGCGTGGGCGTCGTCAGATGTTTATTGGGACGAACTGGTTGAAATTAAGCGGGAACGCCCGGACGAGTCCGATCCCTACGTGTATGACTTGACGACCGAGAAAAACCACAATTTTGTAGCCGGCTATGGGGGCATTATAGCGCATAACACCCTGCTTGCCAAGGCCGTCGCCAACGAGAGCGAATCGCACTTCATCACCATCAACGGCCCGGAAATCGTCAGCAAGTTCGTCGGCGAGGCGGAGGAGAAGCTCCGCAACATCTTCTCTGAAGCCGAGGAGAACGCGCCTTCCATAATCTTCATCGACGAGCTCGACGCAATCGCCCCCAAGCGCGAAGAAGTCGTCGGCGAGGTCGAGAAGCGCATAGTCTCGCAGCTCCTCACGACCATGGACGGCCTCAAGTCCCGGGGTTCTGTCGTAGTTATCGCGGCTACGAATCGCCCGAATGCGATCGACCCCGCCCTGCGCCGCCCGGGCCGCTTCGACCGCGAAATCGAGATCGGCGTGCCGGACAAGAAGGGCCGCAAGGAAATCCTGCAAATCCACACCCGAGGCATGCCTCTTGAGGACAACGTGTCGCTCGACCAGCTCTCGTCAGTCACGCACGGCTTTGTCGGCGCGGACCTCCAATCATTGTGCAAGGAAGCCGCCATGAAGGCCCTGCGCAGGATGCTGCCGGAGCTCAACCTCGAGGACGAGAAAATCCCGCAAATGATTCTTGAGAAGCTCAAGGTGTCGGGAAGCGATTTTAGCGAGGCGCTCAAGGAAGTATCTCCATCCGCGCTGCGCGAGGTAATGATTGAAATCCCAAACGTCAAGTGGGACCAAATCGGAGGCCTGGAAAACGCCAAGCAGGAGCTCAAGGAGGCAGTAGAGCTGCCATTGAAAAAGCCCGAGGCATTCACCAGGGTCGGCATCCGGCCCGTGCGCGGAATCCTGCTGTTCGGCCCGCCGGGAACCGGCAAGACGCTGCTTGCAAAAGCCGTCGCCACTGAAACCGAGGCGAACTTCATTTCCATCAAGGGCCCTGAAATCCTCAACAAATGGATCGGCGAAAGCGAAAAGGCAGTCCGCGAAATCTTCCGCAAGGCGCGCACGGCGGCCCCGTGCGTGGTGTTCATCGACGAGCTCGACGCCGTCGCGCCGACGCGCGGAATGGACGACGGCAGCAAGGTCACCGAGCGAGTCGTCAACTCGCTTTTGACTGAAATGGACGGCCTCCAGAACCTAAAAGACGTCGTCGTCATCGCCGCAACCAACCGCGTCGACATCGTAGACCCCGCGCTGTTGCGCCCCGGCCGCTTCGACAAGCTCATCGAAATCCCGCTGCCCGATTTGGAGGCCCGCGAGGCCATCCTCAGGGTGCACACCGCCAAGATGCCGCTCGACAAGGCCGTCGCCATCAAGGAACTCGCGCGCAAGAGCGAAGGCTACAGCGGAGCCGACCTTGAAGCCCTCTGCCGCGAAGCCGGCATGGAGGCATTGCGCGAGGACATCAACGCATCGACTGTTCTCAAGAAGCACTTCGACAAGGCCCTCACCGCGGTGCGGCCGACGGTAGCCCAAAAGCAGGTGCGCGAAGAGCGCGGCTACAGCTAGAGCCAAATTCGCATCTGAATGCGCTTGGACTCCCGCTATATGGTATAGCGATTCCTTGGCGGGATTTTGGCCCCGCGCGCGGTCATCTCGTAGAGTACGCGCAGGCTTTCGTAGCTGCCTTTGCGGTTTTGCGGCTGCTGTGGCTTAACCATCCGGTATTCGAAGCCCGTGCCAAGCGCTTCCTTGAGCCTTTTTACCAAAAACGAGCCGGCGCCGAATTTTTCCGCAAGGTTTTCCCCGGCCTGCCTCCAGCGTTCCTCTTGGCTTTCGATGCCTTGCACGCCAGTAACCGAAACCACTTTCCTGCCGCCATCGACGTGGAAATTGAACGCAATCCTGCCGATGGGAGCCTTTCCGCGATACAGCCGCAGCTGCCAGAGCGCTTCCGGGCAGGCAGGCCAGCCGATTTCGTCCTTGCCATGATCGTATCGGTTGGTGCGGACAAGCTCAATCCGATATCCCTTGCCGGGTTGTGCCAGCGCGTCGAACTTTGGCGCCTCCTTGCTGCCCACGTCCAGGTTGACAACTGCGCGCGCTAGCTGGCGAAGCGCTTCGAGGGAACGGTACTCCCCGAACCCGTGCCTCACGCTGAAATACTTTGAAAGGTAGTGCGCGCGCAAAGCGCTCTCATAATGCCTGCCATTGTGTTCTTCGCGCAATGGGCGCAGAATGCCTTCTTCGCGCAGGCGCAGGTGCTGGTACACCAGCCTCCAGCGCGGGTCGCTTTCATGCAGTATCGTGTGGAAAACGCGCAGGCTTTCCCCGTGCAGGTCAGGCAGTTTCGCACCCTTTGGCGGCTCGCGGTCGATGCCCTCGTGCGTGAGGATCCGGTCGAGCGGGTTGCGGAATCGGGTGTATCCTTTCATTCTCTTTTGCCTATTGTTTTACGAGTTCCTGCAGCCTTCGGGCGACTTTTTTCGACACTTTATCGTAGAGCGAGTTTCCTGACGCGTCCATCGTCACTATCAGCGGCCCGAGCTTGTCGGCCTGAAGCGTCCACATCGCCTCCGGCATGCCTAGGTCGAGCCATTTGACGCCCAAGACCTTCAATTGCATTGCCGAAATTACTCCGCTGCCGCCGACTGCGGACAAGTAAACGCATTTTCCCTTCATCGCCTTCAGCACTTTGTCGTCCATCCCCCCCTTGCCGATGATTGCAGTAATCCCAAAGTCGTTTATCATCCGTGGCATCAGCGGGTTCAAGCGGCTTGAAGTAGTTGGGCCGGCGGAAACCAGCTCCCATTTTCCATACCCGATCTTCCTCGCCAGCGGCCCGCAGTTGTAGACCGCCGCGCCCCGCAAGTCAGGCAAGTCCTTGCCGTGGCCGCCGTCGAGAATCCTCCTTATTGCCTGGTCGCGCATTGAGTAAATCGTTCCAGAGACCGTCGCAGCATCTCCGACTTTGAGCGCCAGCACGTCTGCCGTCTTGAGCGGAGTCTTGAGGTCAAAGGATTTCAATTTCGTCACCGCAGATTTTCACGGTTGCCTTGCGCTGCGCCCAGCATTGCATGTTGAGCGCCACCGGCAGGCTGGCGGTGTGAGTCGGCGCCATGTTAATCTTGACCGCCAGCGCGGTTGTATTGCCTCCCAAGCCCATCGTGCCGAGTTCGAGCGCGTTGATTGCCGCAAGTAGTTCAGCCTCCAGTTCGGCGAGCCGCTTGTCCTTGTTGTGCTCGTCGAGGGGCGAAAGGAACGCCTTTTTCGCCAGTTCCGCGGCCTGTTCGGAAGTGCCGCCGATGCCGATTCCTATGGTGAGAGGCGGGCAGGCGTTCTTGCCCTTCTGTGCGACGGTCCGCAGGATGAATTTCTTGGCGCCGTCAATGCCGTCTGCGGGTGTAAGCATGGCAAGCGCGCTCATGTTCTCGCACCCCGCGCCCTTTGGGATGACGGAAATTTCGACGCAGCCCTTGCCAACGTCAGCCACTTCATAGTTGATGATTGGCTCATTCCCTAAATTCTTTCGCGAAATCGGATCCACTGAATTCGGGCGCAGCGGCACGCTCTCGGTTGCCTTTCTCACGCCGTCGCGGACTCCATCGGCGACTTCCTTGCCCAGCCGTTCCCCTCGCACGTAGAAAGTCAGGGTCCCGGTGTCCTGGCACATGGGCGCCTTCTTCTTGGCCGCCAAGCCGATGTTTTTGAGAATCAGCGCAAGCTGTGCTTTGGCGACCTTGTCGGTCTCGCCGTCGTGGGCTTTTTCCAGCGCGCGCACGGCGTCCTTGGGAAGCTCGCAGACGGCCTTGCCGAGCATTTCCTGCACTGCCTTGGCGACCGTCGCCGCGCTCGGGCCGCTTTCGCTGTTCCCGGCTTTCATGCATTGGTTGCGGCGCTTTGGTTATTTATTCGTATTCATTGAGGGCCAACTGTTTTGGCCACGGGAAAGCGGTTTAATTTCCTTCCCTGCATGGATATTCCCGGGAATCGTCATGAAGCTGGAAGTCGTGGTGTTCGAGACGAGCATGGGAAACATCCATGTCGAGCTGCGCCGAAAGCGCGCACCGCTCACTGTAGAGAATTTCTTAGATGGGGCTCAAACTGGCAGGCAAAAACCCTTTACGCCTTTTGGCTCGATTTTTTGTCGGCTGACGTGATTTCGAGTATGCGGTCGAGCCGGAACACCCTCTCTGCCTGCCGCTTGAAGCAAAATGCCTTCATTCCAAGGTACTTCTTTCCCATGTACTCCATTTCGCCTACTTCCAGCGGCTGTACCGTGCGCTTGCTTTTCACGTCACTGGCCTTCAGATAGACTATTTCCAGCGGCGTCTTGTTTTCAATCGCCTCTTCCACGAGCTCGGTTTTGCGTTTGAGCGGCGTCTGCTCTTCCGCCTTGCCGTATTGGTAGCTTGTAGTGAACTTGACGACCCTCCAGTCGGTGAAAACGTGTTTTTTCTCAACCGGTTTTTCGAGCGTTATGCCCTGCAGGGTGCGGCAGCGGCTCAAGGCGACGTAGAGCTGGCCGGGCGTGAACGTGCCTCTTCCGAGGTTGACGTGCACCCTATCGAAAGTCTTGCCCTGGCTCTTGTGGATAGTCACCGCCCACGCGAGTTTCATGGGGATTTGCGTAAACGAGCCGATGGTCCTGGAATCCAACGCCGCCCTTCCCTCGTTATAGAAATACTCGAACACGGTCCAAGTGTGTGGCGTCACTTCAACCCCGAAGCCATTCTGCAGCACGACGTTTACGCACTCCTTTTCCCCGCGTTGGCCAAAGCCAGTCACTTCCCCGACAGTGCCGTTCACCCACCGTCCTGCGGCATCGTTGTTCAACATCATTATTTGCGCGCCTTTCTTCACGCGCAGCAGCTCGCCTGCAGGGCAGTGGCCTTCCTTGAATCCGCCTTTGATTACTGCCTTGAATTCGTGCGCCGGCGTCTTGAGGGAGGACAAGTGTTGTTCGTTGATGCCGTCCGCCAAGTCGTTGGTCGTAGTAAGCGTGACGCAGAAGCCGTCGTCCGCCTGCTTGGATTGCGGCAGGCAGCGTCGGTTGAGCGCGCGCAGCTCGTTTTCGCCGACGGTGTTGTTCCGGATGGCGTTTAGTAAGCTTATGAACGAGTCGTCTTTCTGCCGGTAGATTTTCTCGAGCTCGACGTACCCGAAGTTTGCCGGCGAGAAGGCCTTCGAGTCGAAAAAGTATGGGCTTCCGTAGTGCTCGCGGAACAAGTCTCTTTCCTTGCCGGTCACGACGGGCGGGAGTTGGTACAAGTCGCCGAAGAAAATCATTTGGACGCCTCCGAACGGCTCGTTTTTCTTCCCTCGGTTGAGTCGCAGGGACTTGTCCATGCAGTCGAGCAGGTCGGCGCGCACCATGGAAGCCTCGTCGATTACGAGCGCGTCGAGTTCTGCGTAGAGCGTTATGCGCTCTCCCCACGCCTTCTTGATTTTGTTGGGCGTAATGTCTGGCTTGAAGCCGAAGAAGGAGTGGATGGTTTGCCCGCCGACGTTGACTGCCGCCACCCCTGTAGGCGCCAGCACGGCAACTTGTTTGCCGGTTTTGGTTGTGAAGTAGCTGAGCAACGTGGACTTTCCGGTTCCTGCCTTGCCGGTCACCAGCACGTTATCGCCAGTCCCTTCCATGAGCTGCATGGCCTTGGAAAACTCGTCGTTGAAGTCTATTTCCTCGGGTTTCAAGCCCGCTGCCGTATTCCCCCACGGTTGCTGCGCATCCGGCGCGCTTTCCTTTGAACTCAATCTGGTTTCGCCCGCCTTTTACAATCCGTTTTCCGATTTATTCCCATAGCAGCTTGGTTTGTCCTCCTGCCCTGCCCCTCGTCTGGCTGACGTGCAAAAGCAGGGGAAAGTTGTTCGTGCATTTTCCTATTGCGATGCATTGCCCGACGCCGAGGTTCTTGACGATGCCAAGGCTAGCGGGGTCGATGACTTGCGCGCTGGACACGAAGGCGATGTCGTTGTCGGAGGAGAAGTTGAATGTGAACAAGTTGTCGCACTGGCGGAAGACCATGGAAGGCAGCGTCGTTGGCTCGTTGGTGATGATGACGGAGTAGATGCCGAGGTGGCGCATGCGCGTTATCACGTCGTCCCAGAATTCCTTCTCGAAGTAGTTCTGCGCCTCTTCCGCGAAGAGAAAGATCTTGCCTTCGTCCCGCAAGCCGGCGCTGATAAGCTGCCGCAGGATGTAGACGATTGAAAGCTCCTTGACCTTCTCGCCTTGGCGGAACATGTTCAACACTACCGCGCCGCCAAAACGCGCTTTTTCCAACGCCTGCCTGAAGTTGAATTCCCCAAAGACGCCGAGGCTCGCCGCGTAGTCAATGCGCGCCAGCGCCGCGTTCATCGAGCCGGGAGTGCTTTTGCTCAATTCCACCCATTGCTTTAAGTCTTTGAGGCTCTTGCCGGCAGCGTTTTCCGCCCAGTAGCGTGCGAAGAGGCGGAAGGCGTTGTGGTTTTCCTCGATTTGGCACATGCGCGCGAACGTCTCGAAGCTGATGCCGTCGAGGGGAATGAAGAAGTTCCTGCCGGGAACGAGTTCGACGATTCCGCCTGCAAGCCCGCTCTCCCCGCCGTTTTGCAGGTTCTTCAGCGACGCGTATTCTCCGTTGACGTCCAAGACGACCGCCGGCGCGTTGTTGGCTAAGAGCTCTTCCAGCAGTTTCTTTGCCAAATGCGATTTTCCGCTCCCCTTCCTTCCGGTAATAAGCGTGACTCCCTGCAGGCTGGCCAAATCGATGGCGAAATCCAGGCCCGAGCCCTGCATCTTGCCTATATTCGCCGGCTTTTTCGGTTCGAAGCCCAGCAGGGATACGATTTCCTGCTCGCTGAGCCTTTTGACGGCCGCGTTGTCAGCGGGAAGCTTCAGTAACCCGGGCGAGAACCTGCCTTCCTTGACCGTTCCGCGTATCTTGCATTTGGCGAGGCGGAAGGAAGACAATTGCCTGCCGTATTTGTCGTTGATTTCGCGCGCAAGCTCCGCGTTTGGGCCTTCGAGGCTGTCGAGCAAGTCGGTGAACACTTTGCGCAGGCCGCCGTACTGCAAGTCGTACGCCTGTGCGACCACCTGCATTTCGCCGTCGGAAACCAGCACGCAGTCGCCGATTTTGAGCTTGTCGCCCTCGCCGAAGGCCACGCCCAGCTCGTCGCCGTGCTTATGCAATACTTTCAGCCCCCCGGCCATCGCTTTTCCCCCGGCGGGTATTGGGCTTGGGAAGGAAGAAAAACCTGCCGGCACCGCGTTTCCCCTAGGCGGCATCTAAAGCATATCGAGTTTTTTCTTAAGCGCCTTGGCCGTTTCGTAAATCCGCAGTTCTCTGGCCTTCGGACTCACTCCGTACCGTTTGGTTGGAGCTCCTGTCGGAGATTTCCCCGGCACTTCAGCAACGATTCTCTTTGCCTTCATTTCTTTAAGGACCTTGGAAAGCCCCGGCTCCGTCAGTCCAGTGGCGACCACGAGCTCTGACCAGCTTCTGGGCTCCTTGTGGGTGGCTTGCAGCACCTTGTAGGTCGAATCCCGCATCAGCAACGCCACCGCTCCCCATTCAGCAGGCTTGTATCGCATGACATTGAAAACAACTTAACTCGATTTAAGCCGATTACTTGTCTATCAGTTAAGTATATAAAAACAGTCGTAGCAGTTATACTCAGCCAATTTGGGCGGTGAGAGTATGGTTGAGGACAAAAAGGACACAATTCAGGAATTGAAGCGAAGAGAATATACCGTTACGAGTACGCCCGACAAGGGGTTGCTTGTTGAAAAAGACACTTTTTGGGGCAACTTCTCATACGATACGGGAATAGGCAAAGATACCTCTCATATCAAATGGGGCCGCACAATCCTCTTGATGATTATTTACGGAATCGGGATAATTGGCGGCCTATATTGGCTGTACCGAAAAGGCCAATTTCGTCAAGAGGTCATTAGCATCGTAGGAGGAAAATAGGTGAGATATGTGATAAAACCAATAATTTTGTTGATTGCCGTAGCCATTTTGCTTTCTGGCTGCACAAGCAGTGAAGTCAAAAAAGTTGATGCTGCCGCCTCACAAACCGCGGCGACTTCCACGCCAGACGTAAAAACGTTCAAGGTTGCCGGGGTCGGAGAGACGCTGACCAATGACGAACTTAAGATCACACTCAATTCTGCTGAATTCATGGAGGCCATACCCAGCCAAAACGAGTACTTGACTGCCATTGCAAAGGCGGACTATACCTTTGCCGTCGTTGAGGTGACTATAGAAAACGTTTACTCCAAACCATCGGCGGTTAGCAGCCTCATCCAGTTCAAGGTCGTGGACTCAGATGGCTACAAATATGACATGTCATTCGCAGGCTACACTGCCTTGGACCTGCACCTGGATGGAACACTTCAACCGGGGGATAAAGTAAGAGGAAAACTCGCCTTCGAAGTGCCAAAAAGCTCAAAAGACCTGCAAATGGTTTTTAATTTTGGCTTAACCGACACTGCGCAGGCTAAATTCACTTTGGGGACACCGAAGTAAATTGGGCTAACGGGTAATTTGCCTGAAAGCGTGCTTGGCCGGAGGATTGGCTGTTGGCATTGCCTTGGCGCTCTTCCTTTCCTATATAGCAATTCCGCCTTGTGCCCGCGTTTTCAGGATGCTTGATTGGCGGCGGGGAAATACCCTCGCGCTTTCATGATGTTGTCCAGCCCTGGGTAAGTCATCAGGTTCAATGCGATGCCGATGGAGCGCTGTTTTCCGCCCGCGTTCATGTTAAACGTGTCCTGCAGCTGGAAATAGGCGTCGACGTAAGCGTCTTGGGCTTGTTTTCCTTGCAAAAACTTAAGTCCCCCCAACGCGTTTGCAGCCGCCAGTCGAACCCGCGCCTCGTCATCCTCAATTGCTGTAAGCAAAACGCCTGCAAGCTCCGCGATTTTCTTATCTAAAACACAGCTGAAGCGAAGCGCGCCCAGCCCGCGCAGGCCGCCGTACCGTTCCTGCCATTTTCTGCTGCCGTACATGCGCATGCACCCGTCCCTAACCATTTCGAGCGCCCGTGTGGCCTGCCTGCCCCTTAGTTCTCCAAACCTTTCTTCTAAATGGCGCTTGCACAACGCGTCGATTTCCTTTACCACCTGCTTGATTTCCGGGGTTGAGCCGCTTCCAAGCCGCACGACGATGCCTTTGACTGTTTCCGTCCAGCCCTTTTTCATACCGTCGGACCTCCAGGAATCCCGGCGTCTTTCCCGCATTGTTTGAGGCCTTCGTCAGCACCGTTTTGTTCGCCCATAGCATTACCTGCCAAATCTTGCGCCAGGGGTGCGATAACCAGGTTTGCCCCGTTTTTGTTCAGCCACCGCCGCCTATCTCGGTAGTCGGGAACTGCTTTTTCGACCAGCGACCAGAACGCCGGCGAATGGCCTTTTTCCTTCAAGTGCGCCAGCTCGTGCATGATGACGTAGTCCAAGTGCTCCGGGGGAGCCAGCAGGAGCCTGAAGCTAAGGTTGATGTTGCCGTCCTGCGAGCAGCTGCCCCAGTTCGACAGGTTGTCCTTGATGAACACTTTGCGCGGCGCGAACCCGAAGTGCTTGTCATTCAGCTCCCTCACGCGCTTGTCGACCTGTGGCAGAAGGACGCTTGAAATCACGCGCCTGGCGAGGTTGGAAACGTGCTTTTGGCGGACGGATTCGCCGATTCCCTGCGCGAGCACGACCTCCACCACGCCGCCACTGAACCCCGCGGAAGACGACTTTTCCCCCCTGCCATCCCTTACGCTAACCCGGAATTCCCGGCCCCAAACCCTTGCAACCTGCCCGTCGAAAAAATCCAGCCCCCTGCGCTCAAACCTATCGGGCGCATTTCGCAGGCCGGCAACAATTTTTTCCTCAAGTTCCGCCGCAGCCCTGAACTGCTCTTCCCTCGGCCACGACACCGGAACCTTGATGAAAATCGTGCCGCAGCGGACGCTAGCACGAGCGCGCCTTGCATGCGTGCCCACTCGCCTGACCGCATACTGTTTTCCGTTGACTTCGATGGTCTTCTCCATTTCCCGTTCCTCTTCGTGGCGAGACTCAATTCGTGCCTCCAATTTAAAAACCGTATCTGCGAGTAATAAAAGGCAGCCGGCATAACCCGTATCGGGAAAAACCGGAGTTCTACAAAAATTGGTCCGGAAATGGCCCATATAGCATTAATGCCGCATCAGCCTTGAAGGGGCCATGCCTGGAGCCGGGGCAATACCAGTCCGGGCATTCGGATGCGCTGCTGGAACTTTTCAAGCAATACCTCGTGACGGACGAGAGATATGTCGCGCGGCTCAAGAGGCATTACGAAATGTTCAAGGCAAAGGTTCGGGAAATTGCGGGAAAGCAACGACTCTCAGAGAGCGCAGGCCGTGAGAGCGTGCCGAAAGCCGGCAGGAACGATTCATGCCCGTGCGGCTCCGGGAAGAAATACAAGAAATGCTGCCTGAAGCAGTGAGGCGTTCGCATGGCGGGAAGCGCATTTCTCGGTTGGGAGGAAATAACGAAGTTGCGCAGCCGGAAAAGGAGAACGGCGGAGATAATGGTGGACTGCAACGGAGAAGACGAGTGCGATGCCACCATGGAATCCTACGCCGTGGATTGCCTGCAGTGCCCGTTCGAGGCGAGGATGCGCGGATCGGGCAAAGGCGAGAAGTTTCGGGTGCTTGGAGTGGTTTGCGGGGAGGGCGGGCAAATCCGTTGCAAAGCGGACGTGCGCGGCGCAATTGTGCGCATTGCGCTCCTGGACATAGAGCCGCTCTCAAGCGCCGGCACGACGAACCGCAGGGTTATCGAGGATTACCAAGAGTATGCGCGCGGTTGGTGAAGAAGGCTGCGAAATCGCTGGCGAGGGAGTTGGGGCGCCGTGATTTTTTTGTAATTGTTTAGGAACCGAGGGCGTTGCTACTTCTACTAATCACGCCCTGGGCACAAGCCTAGCCGTTGGCTAGACGCCTCAATATCGGTTGCATCAGAATGCCGAATTTGACGCCACCTATAAATTACCCTTTGAAAAAGAGCGCGTCAATCATTTTTATCGTAAATCCTTTGCGAAAATTTATTTGCATTTTCAAGAAATATGCTGCTGATACTCAGAACATATTGTTTTTTCATAAAATTATATCTGCGGGAAAAATAATATGAATCCGGGCCGAGGGAAAGGGGGTATTGAAATTCTTCCCCCAGTTTTTTCTCGTTACTAGTTAATGCTTTCTTACTTTCAGCGAGGTAAGCCGCTGCAGAAGCTTCTGAATTGAAGGAAGTCATGAAAATCGAGTAACTGTCCTTGCCATCCTTGCAAATGACTGCCTTGCTATCCACACAGCCGGGAATCTTCTCAATCTTGTATTCGCGGGCAGTATCTGGAAGGGTTGCGCAGAATTGCCGAAAGTCGGATGGAATGAAATCTGGAATACTTTCATCGCCTATCTTGGACAATGCCGCAGATGTAGGCATGCCACTCCATTTGACCATCTGTTCGATGTATCCTGCAGGCAACTTATCGGTTGACGGAACGGGGTTTGAAATAGTCGTCGGAAATGGAGAAAGAATCGGAGTAGCCGTAGGTTGGACTTGATTTTGGCTAGGAGTGCTAAGACATCCTACGAAGATAATGAGTAAAGTAACCAGTCCAATTGATTTAATCATATTTATCGGAAAAACTATTCTTAACGTCAATAAAAAGGCCTTACTTCGCTGGAATAGATTCAATTTCCAGATTTTTGGCACCGCAGTGGCAAATTTGGCACGAATTCTAATGAGGCCCTGGCTGCAATACTATTAGCTGTCGCTGGAAAGGCGGCAAGGTGCATAATCGTGTAAACGATGGCCCGCGTTGGTTTTACTGGCTTTAGCATTTTTGGCCTTTGCCTATGTTCGCCTCGTTTTTTGACGAGCGGGAAGTGCAAGCTATAAATAGCGGTTTGGCAAGACCAGCCACGCCAAAGGTGGTCAAAGGAATAACGCGAAAAACGAGTAAAAATTAGTCAAAGGACTGCCAACAATGTGGTGTCCTAGGGCGGGAGTTCGACTCCCTGTCCGGGCGTCATGCCTACCGCTAGTAGGCAGTCCGGCAATTAAGTTTAAAAACTATCGTGCGCTTCAGGTTATGTGCCTCGCCCCCCAATTGCAATAGTCTTGTCGCGAAAGGAGCGCAAGCTCTTGCAAGAAAACACTCGACCGAGTTCCCAGTACCGCTTTGTGCAACGTGCAAGAGTCATCCTGCAAGCAGCTCGAGGCCTTTCAAACAACGA
>JAZDFO010000069.1:0-9237 GCA_043807785.1 Microcaldota archaeon
CAAGCGCGTGCAATTCGCTATGAGCAATCTCTACCCAGATTCTTGATGGTTTCAACTCACTCATGTTCGTGGCTCACTTTTTGATTATGATTATCTTTGCTCCTGCCCCCTTGACTCTTTCGAAGTCTGAATCCATCGTCACAAGCGCGATATTGTGGTTGGCTGCGACGGCGAGCATGATGGCGTCTACTAAGTAGAGTTTGTGTTTGGCTGAAAATGTGCCGGCAAGCATCGCATCGTCAAAGGTAATCTCCTGCAATTCGATGCTTTTTGCGAACGGCAATACTGCCGCTAAATCGGGTTCGCCGCATTGTTTTTCCAGCCATTTGAAGAGCTCGGAAATGTTGATTATGGTGGTGCGAAAGCTGCCGGCAGAAAGAAAGCTTGCAGCCCGCTGCCCTGCCGGGCTGTTTTTCGCCAGTTCGACCAAGACATTGGTGTCAACAAGGTACAATGCAATCTACCCAATTTTGCGGTCCCAGTCTTTTGGGTCCCTCTTGAAAGAGGGGATGTCCAGCTTCAAGGACATCAGCCCGTCCAATATCTCGGCAGTGCTCATCCGCTCGGCCTTCACCCTCACCGTCTCCTCCGCCTTCCAGCCCAGCTCCCTTGCGACCGCTGCGGGAATCCTGCCGAATAGCGAGCCTCCGATGCGCTTGAGCTTCAAATCCACATACATGCCTATCCACCAAGTTATACTTTTTATTAAACAAAGTTATACTAAATGTTATATAAAAACCTTTGGGCGCTCAATTCCTTTTCCTGGCGGCTGAGCCTTTATTCTCCTTCTCCTTCGAGTGAAGTGAACGGATGTGCTCGCCCAAGTCCCGGATTTCAAGATTGGGCGGGGTCCCGGAGGGCTTGGCACGCTGGCCCTGTTTCGGCTGCGTGTAGGACGACATGAGAGAACTGACCGCGTCCCCGAGGGTAACGCCGGATGCCGCGCATCTCGATTTGAAAGTGCGGAAGGCCTTCTCGTCCACGTTTCGTAGAGTCACGTCCATGCAAACCACCCTGTTTTACCTGACGCAAACAAGTTGTACTGCGCAAACAACGCAAATGTGGAACGCGCGCCCAAATATAAGCGTTTCTGTGCCCGCGGCTGCGATGGGCGCGAATCCGGTGCGGTTGAAAAGTGTTTTAAATCGCGGGTGCGATAATAGTCCGTTAGGGTTCAATCTAAAGGAGGGTTTGATTTTACTATGGCGAGCGAAGTTGCAGTCCCGGGGGAATTCCTGGGATTCGAGGAGGAAGTCATCGGCGACGCAAACACTTTTGTCGAAAACGGGAAAGTGTACTCGTTTTTGGCAGGCGAAAAGAAGGTAACCGGCGGAAAGGCCGTGATTTCGCCGAAAAAGTCCGTGCGGCCGCTCAACGCGGGGGATATTGTCTACGGCCGCGTCCAGGACATCTACGACAGCGTGTCGCTCATCGAGATTGCCGCCGAGCCGGAGGCAAAGCGCATCGCAATCGGCGCCTCGTACGCGTTTTTGCGCATTTCAGAACTCGACAACAGGTATGTCAACAGCTTTAGGGAATACATCCGCATCGGCGACATCATGAGGCTCAAGGTAATCGAAATCACTCCTCTTGGCACTTATTTGTCCGTCAACGAAAGCGGCCTTGGAGTTCTCTCGGCGTATTGTTCATACTGCCGCACGCACTTGGAGCTAAAAGGAAGCCTGCTGGTCTGCCCCGCTTGCGGAAACCGCGAGACGCGAAAGCTAGGCTGATTTACGCGGGGAAGACGCCCGGGAAATCCGGTCGGCTAGAGCCAAACCAATGCCCTTTTTTTGCGGCATTTCGGCGTAAATGGTTTTGATTCCAGCCTGGTCGGCTTGGCGGAAAAACGAGTACAAAACCCGCGCATATTCTTTTGGGCTTGCCACCTTACGGCTCAATTTTGCGCCGCGCACGCTTGAAAAACCGATGAACGCCCAGTTTCCGCGCGTTCTTGGGAGGCCGCGCGCGTTATTTACGATGATGACCTTCGCATTGGGCGAATAGTGGCGGTAGCCTAAACCCGGGCTTACTGCTTTCGATCCTCGCTTGCGGACCGCAATCTTGCCGATGACCGCCTCAAGCTCTTCCCTGCCGATTGCCCCGGGGCGAAGCAGCACCGGCGGGTTTGCCGTGCAATCCACTATCGTGGACTCAAGCCCGTGCTGCGTACTTTGGCCCTTCAAAATTACGGGAATCCTTCCCCCCAAATCATTCAAGACGTGCTGCCAGGTGGTCGGGCTGGGGCGGCCGGACAGGTTGGCGGAAGGCGCGGCAACAGGCATGCCGCAGGCGCGCAAAAAGCGCCGGGCAAGCGGCAGGGACGGCATCCTCACGCAGACGGTTGGCAGGCCGGCGGTTACTATAGGCGGGATTTTTTTGGATTTTTTCAAAACTAAAGTCAGCGGGCCGGGGAAAAAAGCTTCGACAAGCGTTTGCGCTTTGGGGGGTATGGCGCAGGCAACATCATGCAATTGGGATTTCGAGTGGATGTGCACAATGAGAGGGTTGTCCGGCGGCCGGTTCTTGGCCTTGAAAATTTTCTGCGCCGCACGCGCATTGAATGCGTCTGCTCCAAGGCCGTAGACTGTTTCAGTTGGAAAGGCGGCAATATCGCCTTTGCGGATAAATGACGCGGCGAGTTTTACCGAACTAGTGGCGATGGTCTTCATATCGTGCACTTTAGGCAAGACGCTTATATATGGCTTGTTTGCATATGTGTCCATGCGAATCGCGGTCGTATTCGGTAGGTTCCAGCCGATGCACAACGGGCATTATAGCGCGTTTGCCAGGATTGCCAAAAAGTGCGGCCGCCTGCTCATTTTCATCGGCTCGTCGCAATACAAACGAACGCACGACAACCCGCTTTCGGGGATGGAACGCAAAAGGATGCTCAGCCACGCCCTTCCTCCGGAGGCGGCAAAGAAGGCTTCGATTTACTTATTGCGCGACGAGCACGACAACGAAAAGTGGACTGCGAAAGTCAGCCTTGCGTTAGGCAAAAGGAGGGGCGTGACGGTTTTCACGAACAATTCCCTTGTGCGCAGGCTCCTGCGCCCGCATTACGCGGTTGCGCCAATGGAGTCCGGCATCAAGCTGAATTCCACGCGGGTGCGCAAGGAAATACGGCGCGGCGGATATTGGAAAGAGCTCGTACCGCGCGGCGTGAGCGAATTCCTCCACCGCGCGCGCCTGATCGAAGTCATTGCCTCGATTTGAACCACTTGGCAAACCGCGCAAGCGCTTTGGAGCGGTGGGAAATCCGTGCCTTGTGCGCGGCGGACATTTCGCAAAGCATCTTTTGCTGCCCGCAGGGGCGGAAAATGCGCTCATAGGGGAACTTCATGCCGCGATTTCCAGTAGATTTGGGAATTTGTGCAATCCTTCCATGAAGAACTCCGGCAAACACCATTGGCTTGGAGTCCGGGGAATCGCAGTAAGCGACCATCGTGACAAAGCGCGCACCTCTGCCGTTTCCTTTTACCTTCGCCAAAAGCCCATCGAAACCGAGGCGCGTAAATTCCCGCGAGGCGCGAACCCCGGGATAGCCCGGCGTGGCATTGAAGTAAACCGCGGTGTCCTCGGCGATTGCCGGTCGGCGCAATTTCAAGAAAGCGGTTTGCGCCTTTGCCTGCGCTATTGCGCGCTGGTCAAGTAAGTCGGGTTCGTTCAAATCGAGCCTGATTGGGACGGCATTGACGCCGTGCTTTGACAAAATATCGTGCACTTCCCGAAGCTTTTCCGGGTTGGATGAGGCGAATACTACGCTATTGTGGCGCGGGCTTCTTTTTGACGTGCTTGAACACCTCCATGGAAATGAACGGCGCCATTGAGAGAGCAAACACTGCGACCCATTCTTCCAGGGAAAGCGCCATAGTGCCGAACACTTCCTCAAGATAGGTGGTTTGCACGATCGCAATCTGGAGCAGCACGCCGACAATGATGGTAATGGTCAGCCATTTGTTGGACCATAGGCCGACTTTTACCAGCGACTGCTCCTCGTTCCTAAACGACCATGCGATGAACTTCTGCGTTATGACCAGAATTGAGAATGCCATTGCGCGCGCGGCCTCAATTGGCCTGCCGTTGGATAGCATCATATAGAACGCGCCAAAGGTCGATATGGCCATGACCAGGCCGATGAGGAAGAGCTTGGTGAAGTTGCCGCGGTTGAGCACTCCTTCCTGGGCATTGCGGGGCTTGCGGTTCATCACGTTGGGGTCCTTGGGGTCCATTGCCAAGGCAAGGGCGGGGAAAGTGTCGGTAATCAGGTTGGTCCAAAGAATCTGGAGGGGAAGCAACGGCGCAGGGAAGCCGATAAGGATTGCAAAGAATATCACCAGGATTTCCCCGATGTTGCACGACACCAGGTACTTCACGGCCTTGAGGATGTTGTCGTAGATGACGCGGCCTTCCTCGACTGCGGCAACGATGCTGGCGAAGTTGTCGTCGGAAATCACCATTTTAGAACTTTCCTTGGCGACTTCCGTGCCGGTAATCCCCATCGAAATGCCGACATCCGCCTTCTTGATAGACGGCGCGTCGTTGACGCCGTCGCCGGTCATTGCGACGATTTCGCCGTTCTTTTGAAGTGCAGTGACAATGCGCAGCTTGTGCTCGGGGGACACGCGCGCATAAACCGTAACGCTCTTGGCCCGCTGCTGTAGCTCGGCGTCGGAGAGGGCCTCCAGTTCGGGCCCGGATAATGCCGAATCCCCGCCGATGCCCAGCTCGCGCGCTATTGCCTTGGCCGTGTCGATGTTGTCGCCGGTAATCATTATGACCTTGATTCCAGCAGTCTTGCACAACTTGACCGCTTCCTTGGCCTCCGTGCGCGGCGGGTCGATCATGCCGGCAAGGCCGACAAACACCATGCCGGTTTCCGCGTCTTGCTGGCAATATTTCGGCTTTTTAGGCAACTCCTTGAACGCGAAGGCCAGCACGCGAAGCGCCGCCGAGGCATACTGCTTGTTGCGCGCCAGTATCTCGCGTCTGTCCTTGTCGGAAATTTTGTCGACCCTGCCGTTGCGGTAGATGTAGCCGCATTCCTTGAGCACGGATTCGGGCGCTCCCTTGCAGAATGAAGAAGTGCCGCCATCCAATTCATATACGACAGACATCATCTTGCGCTCGCTGTCGAAGACAATCTCGTCAATGAATTTCCTGCGGGATTTCTGCTTGCCGTATTGGACGCCCGCCTTGTAAGCTGCGACCAGAAGGCAGGCCTCGGTGGGGTCGCCGATGATGCGCGCCACCGGCTCCTCTTCCTCGTGCTGCAGCGCGGCGTTGTTGCAGAGAACCGCTGTTTCCAATAGTTTGGCAAGGCCGCTCTCTTTTGCGTAGTTGATTTGCCTGCCTTGGACCGAAAATTCGCCGCGAAGGCTATACCCGTTGCCGGAAACAGAGTAGTCCCTACCATCCGCAAAAAAATTCCGCACGGTCATCTCGTTGCGCGTGAGCGTGCCGGTCTTGTCCGAGCAGATTACCGTCGCAGCCCCCAACCCTTCGACTGCCGGAAGCTTCCGGATGATTGCGTTGCGCTTGACCATGCGCTGCACGCCTACTGCAAGAGTAACCGTCACCACGGTAGGAAGGCCTTCAGGTATTGCGGCAACTGCCAGCGAAACGGACAGCAAGAACATGTCCAGCCATGGATTGCCGCGGATGACGCCCAACACGAATATGAACGCCGTAATGGCGACCGCGATTACGCCAAGCTGCTTTCCAAGGCCCTCGAGCTTCTGCTGCAACGGCGTGGGCTCCTCCTCGACGCTTTGCACCAATTCCGCGACCCTCCCGATTTGGGTGTGCACGCTGGTGAATGCCACGACGGCGAAGCACTTCCCGCGAGTGACGGCCGTGCTCATGAAAGCCATGTTGGCACGGTCCTGCAACGAGGCCTTCACTCCGCCAATAAGCGAAGCATCTTTTCCGACAGGCAGGCTTTCGCCGGTAAGGCTTGCCTCGTCGATTTCCAAGGAATGCGTCTCGATGAGCCGGCAGTCGGCAGGGACCTTGTCGCCCGCTTCAAGCAGGATTACGTCCCCCGGCACCAGCGCCGAGACATCAATCTTGCGCTGCTTGCCATCCCGGAATACGACCGCCGTGAACGCCACGAGCTTCTTGAGCGATTCAAGAGCCTTTTCGGCGCGGTATTCCTGGACAAAGCCGAGAACTGAATTGATTAAAACGACTACGATGATCGCTGCGGCATCAAGAGTCTCTCCCAAAAACGCGCTGATGATTGCGGCGACGATGAGCAAAATGATTAGGAAGTCCTTGAACTGGTCAAACAGCATCGATAGAGCGGACTTTCCCTTCTTTTCCGGCAGTGCATTTGGCCCGTATTTTTCAAGGCGGCTTGCGGCTTCTGATTCGGAAAGGCCAGCCTTTGAAGTGCCCAGTTCGGAGAGCGTCTTTTCGGCAGTGAAGGAATGGAATGGAATCTGGGCCTGCATCGGTTCTGGCGGTTGCGGCGGGTTTGTAGCCATTTTTGACAGCTTTACAAGTTAACTGCAAACGGTTTATATAGCTAAGGCTGAACGGCGATAAAAAAAGGAACGAATCCTCCCCGCGCAAATGCCGGGAGGGTCAACCCCTTATTCCACGAAGTCCTTCGCCGTCGGCGCAATCTCGGGCTCGCCCTTGCGCTTGCGGATTTGCGCAATCGTCTTGGCCTGCAGGTCCGCGGAAAGCTTCTCGTAGCCGGCGTACTCGTAATACCAGGCCGCGCGGCCCTGCGTGGCGCCGCGGATTTCGTTGGCAAAGCCGAACATTTCGGAAACCGGGACCTTGGCCTTGACCGCAACCGCCTCGCCCTCCTGCTCGATGGTGATGATTTGCCCGCGCCTTCCCTGCACTTTCGTCGTGATGTTGCCAAGGTAATCCGTTGGCGCGTTGACGAAAAGGAACTGCTTTGGCTCAAGCAAGGAAGTGCCAGCCAGGAGCATCCCCGCGTAAATCGGGCGCTTGAGGGCGGGAAACACCTGCGCCGGGCCCCTGTGTGCGGGGTCGACGTGGATGGTCGCATCGGTGAGCATGACTTTTACGCCGATGACCTTCTCCTTCGCCAAAGGCCCCTCTTCCATCGCCTCCTCGAACGCCTTGACCAGCGACTCTTTAATGTCCTGGAGGTACTGCACTCCCTTTGACATGTCCAAAAGCAGGTTGGTGCCCGCAATGTCCATGACCGAGCGCGCCTCGTCACGGGGAAGGCCTGCTTCGATAAGCAGCGTCTGGAGTTCCTTGCCCTTCTTGTGCTCGTCAATGGTGCCCTCGTTGATGGCCTTTACCACAGTCTCTTCCAGCGGCGCGACGATTATCTTGAACTTGTTGTGCTTGTTAGGCGACTTGCCTTCGACCTCGGGGCCTTCCTTGAAAATCGACTCGTGGTAGACCACAATCGGCGGAGAAGTCACGATGTCGACGCCTCGCTCGACCTTGATCTTGTACTCGATGATTTCAAGGTGCAGCTCGCCCATTCCCGAGAGAAGGTGCTCGCCGGTGTCCGGGTTGATGCTGAGCTTGATGGTCGGGTCCTCTTTTGCGAGCTTTTTGAGGACTTCAATGAGCTTGACGAGGTCCTTGGGGTTCTTGGCCTCGATGCTCTTGGTGACCACCGGCACGCTGTGGTGCTTGATTGCCTCGAAAGGCGCAATCGGGTCCTCGGAAACCGTCTCCCCGCTGTAGACCTCTTTCAGGCCAACCAGCGCGACGATGTTGCCAGCAGGCACTTCGTCGACCATGATGCGGTCAGGTCCCATGTAGACGCAGACCTGCTGGAGCTTCTCGGTCTTGTACTGCGATGCAAGGTAGAGCTCCATGCCCTTGCGCAGCGTCCCCGAATAGAGCCTGCCGACTGCAACCTCGCCAGCATGCGGGTCGACTTGTATTGCAGTGACCATGAAGCACGCCCTTCCGGTAGGGTCGCACGAGTCCATGGCCTTGCCAACTGCGGAATCGTGGTCGCCGTGCCAGATGACGGGGACGCGGTACCTCTGCGCCGTAAGCGGGTTGGGCAGGTGCGTGATAATCATGTCCATCATGACTTCCCCGAGGGGAATCTTCGCCTGCAATTCCTTGTGCTTGCCGTCAACGCAACCCTGGTAAATATCCTTGAACGTCATTCCCGACTTCTTCATCTGCTTGCCGGAAATCGCCCACTTGCTAAAGGCAGTCCCGAAAGCGACGTTGCCCTTCATGACATCAATTTTAAAGTCCTCCTTCATATCCGCAGTCCCGTAGTTCTCAATGAGCTTGTTGACGCCAGCGATGATCTTGATGAACCTCTGCTGCATGCCGTTGGAATCCAGCTTCAACTCGTTGATGAGACGGTCAATCTTGTTGATGAACAGCACAGGCTTGACTTTTTCTTTCAGCGCCTGGCGCAGCACGGTCTCGGTCTGGGGCATGACGCCCTCCACGCAATCGATTACGAGCACGACGCCGTCGACCGCGCGCATGGCCCTCGTCACATGCCCACCGAAGTCCACGTGCCCAGGCGTGTCAATCAAATTGATCAGGAACGGGTGGCCCTCATAGACGTAAGGGATGCTGATGTTCGCCGCCTTGATTGTAATGCCGCGCGCCTGCTCCTGCTCGTCGTAGTCAAGCACGCGCTGTTCGCCTGCGAGCTCCTGCGAGATGACGCCGGCCAGCGCGACTAGGCTGTCGCTCAACGTGGTTTTTCCATGGTCAACGTGGGCTACGATCCCGATGTTGCGGATGTTTGCGCGGTTGCCAAACAGCTTGGCCACTTCGGCTACGACATTCTCCTTGCGTGCCATTGAAACACACCACTTCTAAGAAAAGCGTTTATTCAGGCGGCTGCAGTCTCGCTGTCGTGACGGCTCAGTGAAAAGCAGAATCAGCCTGACGAGGATATGTGACGCGCCCAATGTTTTTAAACGTTATTTCAGCGCCCCCGCATTCCTTTTCATTTATGCTCTGCGCTGGGTCGGTGAAAAACCCACGGGAGGAAGGGATTCGTGCCTTCGTTTTTGCGGCTGAGAGCGTGAACAGCAGCTGTTCCGGCTGGCACGAACGGCCCTCTCTCCGGAGAACGGTCCTAAACCCACAAGCCCGAGTGCCATCAAAAACAGGCTAGCTGTCCGAAGGCCTACGATGCTTGCAGAGAATAAAACCATGCCGCAAAAACTGTTAACACTCCCTTCCTTCTGTTGTGGGTAACAGTTGGCAAAACAAAACTAGTATATAAACCTTTCGAAACCCTTCGCG
>JAZDFO010000070.1:0-18482 GCA_043807785.1 Microcaldota archaeon
AAAACCAAGGCTAATATTGGTTGCCATGCAATCCCTAGCCATGTCACTATGGGACAGACTATTTCCGCGCAGCACCAGCACACCGCAGGCGCCGGCCCAAACCGAACTGGAATGGAAAAACGCCCCGCAATACCTCGATGAACGGCATGCCGCGTGGATTAAGCCGAAAATCCCGCAGGCAGAAAGTCTCATGCGCGAAATAAGCGGCGGGTACGCCGAGCTGGCAGCGCAAGTCGGAACGCTTTTCACCAAGCCCCTGCAAACCGAGCAGCGCAACATCCTGGGCATAGCCAAGCAGATGCGGGAAAATTACGTCAAGCGCGCTGTGCAGGCAACACAAACCGTCAAGGTTGTGCAAAAAGCCGGCTATGAAGAAACCAGCGCATTCCACAGACAGTCCCTGGCGGCCCTTCAAACCCTCGACAAGACGGCTTTCGACAACCGCTACCTCGTCGGGTTCTACACCAAGGACTTCGAGAGGCTCGGCGAAATCGTCAAGCCGCTGGCGCGCAACATCGACGACTTGGGGAAATGGCTGCAAGAAAACCGCCAAACCGAAACGGACTTCGACCAGGCCCAGAAGGCATGGAAGGACGGCGAAAACGCGCTCGCACAAGAAGCCGAATGGAAGCGCAAGGCAGCACTGATGGGGAAAGAAATCGAGGACGCGAAAGGCATTTTTTCGCAAGAAAAGGATTTGGCGGCCGATGCTGAAAAAACCCGGGCGCGCGCAGTTGACGCCGAAACCGCGCTTAGCGCCGCAAAAACCAGGGCAATCGGGCCAATCGCCCCGCTTTCAAGGCTATTGCGGAAATACGCGCACGAAACAAAGGACAAAAAGAAGGCAGCCGCCGCCGGCCAGTATTCAACCGACGCCTACGGCGCGCTTTGCAACGACTCGGAGCTCGAAAGCCTCAAGGGCATATGCGCCGAGGCGCTCGCGCTCATTGCCCAAGGCGCGCTGCAAGCCGAATCCGGGCAAAGAAACGCGCTCGAGAATCTCGCCAAAGCCCTGCAAACCGGGGAAATCCAAGGAATGGCAGACAAAACAAAAGAACTGGCAAAGGAATTGCGGGATTGCACCGAAATGGAAAAGAAGGCTCGCGAAAAAATCGCCGGGCTGGAATCCGCCAAGGCAAAAAACCGGATTGCACAAAAGGCCGCCGCGGAAGCGCAGGAAAAAGCCGGCGCCGAACATGCCGCGTTTGAGTCCAGCGCAGCAAATCTGGAAGCCGCAGCGGCAAAGGCAACTGGAGCGCAAGTGCGCATCGCAGCGACAGACCGGGCTGCGCCGGTTCAAAGCCAGTAGCAGGACTCGCCGAGCTCTTTTTTCTGCAGGGCAGACAGCCCCGCGCCAATCCCAATGTCTTGGCCGGCCAGGTGCGAGTGGGCTTTTGCGTGCTGGAAGGGGAACAGCCTGCAATTCTTCAAATGCGAGCCTGCGCCGACGGCACAGCGAAACCCGATTGTGCTGCCATCCACATTTGCGCCTTCCCCGATTTCTGCGTGCCCGTCAATGACCGTATTGTGAACTGCGGCGTGTTTGCCGATTTTCGAGTGCTCGAGCAATATGCTGTGCGAGATTTTCGCCCCCTCCCCGATGTGGGCCGAATTGTACGCTGAAACCGCCGGGCCGACTGCCGCCCCTTTGCCTATGTGCACGCCGTCGCCGATGAACGCCGGGCCCCGGACCACTGCCGTGGCGTGGATTTTCACCCCGTTGCCAATCCGGACGCCGTTGCCTTTTACCGTCCCGGATGGCACGTGCGAGATAATCCTGGATTTGGAAAAGCCAAGCGCAGCGGCATCGGTCTGCAGGTAATTCTCCGCGTTTCCGATGTCGCCCCAGTATCCGCGAAAGGCGTAGCCGTACAAATGCAGGGAATCCAGGTAGTGCTCCCACAGGTCGCCGATGCGGTCGGCGCTCTTGCCTTGCCTGCGCGCGCTGCCGCAGTAATCCGGGATGTGCCTGCAGAGGAAGTCGTCATCCAGGTAGTACGCGGCGGTGCTTGCAAGCGCGCTGGCCGCCTTGCCCGGCTGCGGCTTTTCCTGGAATTTCGTGATCCTGCCATGGGCGTCGACTGCCGCAACGCCGTAATGCATTGCCTGCGCCGGGTCGGGCAAATGGTAAAGGGCGATTGTGGCATGCGCCGACTTTGATGAATGGAATTCCTTGAGCTTGCGGTAATCCAGGCCGTGGAAATAATTGTCCGCGCCCACGACGAAGCATTCCACCGGGTCCCCCATCCTGGAAAAGACGTACTCAAGGGCCCCGACGGAGCCCAGCTTGTTGTCTTCGCTGGCAGCCGGCTCGACGGCGTAAGAGATTTTGCATCCGAGCGCGCTTCCGTCGCCGAGCTTCTCCGCAATCCTCATCTGGTCCTGCTTGATTGATACGACGAGGTCGTTTACCCCGCTTGCCGCAAGCGATTCGATCAAGTGTTCGACAATCGGCTTGCCGGCGAGGGGAAGCAGCGGCTTGGGGGTCCGCATCGTCAGCGGGTAAAGCCGCGTGCCGTATCCGCCGGCGAGGATTACTGCCTTCATTGTGGGTTTCACTCACATGACGAGCTTGGCCAGGCCAAAGGCGAACAGTGCCGCAAGAATTTTGAACGCGTAGCCGGCCAGCGACAGCATCGAAAACAGGATGAACGCGGCGAAAAACTCGAAATTATTGTAGAAAGTGTTGAATATCTCGATGGAGGAGAGCTTGCCCTTGAGCGTTGCGACGTCCAGCGTATCGACGGGCATCGGGGGCGCGCTGCGGACTTGGTCGGCAAGAGCCGTCCGTATCTTTGGCCAAAGCCCGGAAAGCTTGTCCGCTATTGCAGGGCTGCCGATTTGCGTCCCGGCTCCCCCCGCAAGGGGAGTAAATTGCGCGTAGGCGGAGTCAATCAACGCGTCCTTTTTCGCAGCCGGCAGGCCCGCGAATTTCGGCATGCGCGTATCGGCGTACTGGCGTTCGGCGGCATCCGCAAACGATGCGACCATCTCAAGGCGATACGAGTCATAGGTTTGGGCAATGTAGGCTGCCACGGTATCGCGGGATACCAGCGGCGGTGCGCTGCCGTTTGACCCGCCGAGGTCCTGGGCAAACGCCGCAGACAGGCTCGATGAATTGATTTGGATGTTTTCTATCACATCCGCCACCGAGCCCTGCAGCTGGCCCTGAAGCGTAGGCGCAAGGTGAACCACACTGCCCAGGAATGTATTGAAATAGGCGTCCTTGTCCGCCTGGACCTTCGCAAAGGCGAACGCTGCGGCGAGTATCGCGAAAATCAAAAACGCCTTGCCGATGGATGAATACAGGCTGGACAAGTTCAGTTTGTCAAGCATCGAGGTGAAAAATGCCGTCAGCCCGACCGGGAAGCAGAGCGCCAGGAATGCCAGGAAATAACGGGGGTACAAATACCCCGCTATAAGCAACGGCAGCGCCAGCAGGAACATGGAAGCCAGCGCGGTCTGCGATTCGAGCTTGAAGCCGTAAACTGCAGCCAAAGCCAGGTCAATGGAGAAGACAAGCACGAACAGCAAAAACGACACGCTGTAAAGCTTGCTTAGGTTGTCGCCAACGCGCGAGAAGTTGAACAGGTCGGCTATCGAAAAGTTCGCCTTGTTGAGCATGAAGCACGAGAATAGGAAAAGCACGAGTATGGCCAGGAGTATGGGGGCCTTCTGCCTGACGCTGGGGTCGATGTTGAGGCTCAAGGTTATCCTGACGGGGTTGGACCTGGGCGCAACCGAAGACGGCGGCATGGGAGGCTTTGACTCCACCTTTCTTGCAATTTTTTTCTCCTCAGGCATTTGTGCTCGACCGAATCCCTTGACTCAAAGAGCATTTATAAATGTTTTATGCGTGCATGCGGTTAGGCAAAGGCGAATTGGGGATGCTTGATTTCTCGATATTTTCAGGAATAATCGCAATACTGGTGCTGGCCAGCGTAGCGGCGAGGCACGAACTGCTCTCCGAAGGCGGAGTGCTTGCGGCGCTGATTATTGGCGCGGCAATATTCTGGTTCGGAGGCTGGCCGTGGTTTCTCCTGCTCACGTCGTTTTTCGCGCTGGCAAGCATTGCGACAAAGTTCGGGGAAAAGGACAAGGAAATCCCGAACAAGGAGTTTGCAAAAGGCGGGGTCAGGGACTTCATGCAGGTCGGCGCCAACGGCGCGCTTGCCGCGTTCATAGCCGTCGCATACCACTTTTTTCCGGATACTGCACTGTACTTTGCGTACCTGGGCGTAATTTCCACGGTAACCGCAGACACCATCGCCACCGAGCTAGGACTTTTTAGCAGGCAGGCATACCTAATCACGACATTCAAAAAGGTCCGCAGGGGGCTCTCCGGCGCGGTATCCCTGCGCGGGACTGCCATGGCAATGGTTTTTGCTTTCCTCATCGGCGCAAGCGCGCTGGCGGTGAATTCATACTTCCAGTTCACAACGGTGTCCCCGGGAGCGTTGCTGGCAATTGCCACAATCGCCGGAACTGGAGGCGCGCTTGCCGACTCAATCCTCGGGGCGACAATCCAGATGATTTTCTACTGCAGGCGCTGCAGGAAGGAAACGGAAAGGGAAGTCCACAAGTGCGGCACGAAAACGTCCTACAAGCGCGGCCTGCACTGGGTAACAAACGACACCGTCAACCTGCTTAGCTCCGCAGTCGGGGGAATCATTGCCGCAGGCCTTTACATGATGGCGTTGCAGTGAACGGGAATCGAAAAGAACGGTCTCGGGGAATAACCAGCTCACTTCACGCTAAGCCACAGGCCAAGCGCGGCCAGCGAGATGCACGCCACGCAAAAAAGCCACAGCTCGCGCTTTTGCCTCCAGACGGGGTTGGCGCCCGCAACGACGAGGCGGCCGAGCGCCGAGCCGGTGAGGGCAAGGAAGATGGCGACAGCTGATTGCGGGGCCGAAAGGCTGCCGGCGGCATTCAAGAACGCGACGCTTGACACGACTGAAGCAGAGTTAAGCGCGCCTGCGGCCAGGAAAGTCAGGAGTGAAAATAACTCGGAGTGGATTTCCGAAAAGTAGTTCAGCGCCATGCTGATTAGGAAAAGTATGGCAGCGAATTCGAACACGAAGACGAGGGAAATCGGCCGCGGAAAAGCCATTTTCACCTTCTTGAGGTCCACTTCCCTCGAATAATAGTAGGTCAGCAGTGAAAAGCCCGCCAGCGGCAGGATGAAAACCGCCATCGAGCTGCCAAGGAGGGCGCTGTTGAGGAACGCCAGCAAGATGAAGTCGCGCAATACCGACCCCGCGGCGGAACTCGTAAAGCTGATTTTGAGCGTCCCGAACCCGGCCTTGCGGCCCTTTGAAAAAAGCATGAGCGTTGCAAGCGATGAAACCATTCCGCCGAGAAACGACGCATATAGAACGGCATGCTTGTGCACGAACCGCAAAATGAGGTGTGAAATGAAGCTGATGGCCGAAACGATTGCAACCGTGAGGAAAAAGCCCTGTGCACGGAACTCCTGCCCGAAAACCGAGTACGGCTCGCTAGGAATCAGGGGATAGACGACGAATGCCAGCAGGGCGAATACCAGGCCGTCAAGAATCTCGCGCTTTGAGGCAAGCTCGACGAGGCGGTGGACTTCCCGGCGCTCGAGAAGGACGTACGCGGCGAGGACCGCACAGGCAATTGCCTCAAGCACGTAGCCCATGCTTACCAGCACCCCGAACATGTAAGTGACGGGGAGCATTATTGCGGTGGTGAGGCCGAGCGCGTGCCGGATGTGCGTGGCGCGGAAGTAATAGAACGCAATCATCAACGCGAAAATCCCGACCAAGCCGACGAGTGACGCCAGGTAAAGGTAGCCCGACGACATCTCGGTCAAAAGCATGCCCAAAAGCGATATGAGGGAAAACGTGCGCAGGCCGATGAGCGTCTGGCGCTTGGTGTGCTCGCGCTCGAGCCCGATTACGGCGCCGATTGCCGCGGAAATGAGGAGCTTTTCCAGGAAGCCTAATGGCATGCAAACCCTAAACCCGAATACTGCGCAGGCTTATAAAAACAGATTGATTCAAGGATATCCCCGGACAATGCCGAATAAGGGGCCATAAGGAAAAAGCGCTCAAAATCTCGAAGTGATACCGTGCTGAAAGTCTACAACACCCTGGCGAAAAAAAAGGAGGCATTCAAGACAGCCTCCCGGGGAAAGGTGAAGATGTACTGCTGCGGCATAACCCCGTACGACGAGTCGCACCTCGGTCACGCGCGCTGCTACATCACTTGGGACATGGTCAAGCGGTACCTCTCTTACAGCGGGTTTGCAGTCGAGCACGTCCAGAATTTCACGGACGTCGACGACAAGATAATCGAGAGGGCAAGGCAAAAAGGAATGCCGCCGGCAGAGCTTGCCGAAAAGTTCACCCGCCAGTATTTCGAGGAATTCGACGCGCTCAACGTCCTGCGCGCCGGAGCGTACCCGAAAGCCACCGAGAACATCAAGCAGGTCATAGAGCTGATTGCGCTGCTGGAAAAGCGGGGGTTTGCCTACGAGAACGGCGGCGACGTGTTCTTCCAGGTATCGAAATTCGCCGGCTACGGCAAGCTTTCCGGCCAGGGAATCGAACAGCTAATTTCGGGCAAGCGAGTGGAAGCCAACCCCCTCAAGCGCAGCCCGGAAGACTTCGCGCTCTGGAAGGCTTCCAAGCCCGGCGAGCCGTCTTGGGACTCGCCGTGGGGCAAAGGCAGGCCCGGCTGGCACATTGAATGCAGCGCGATGGGAATGAAATACCTCGGCGAGACCTTCGACCTGCACTGCGGGGGGCAGGACCTGATATTCCCGCACCACGAGAACGAAATCGCGCAATCCGAGGCTGCAACCGGAAAGCACCCGTTCGCAAAATACTGGCTGCACAACGGGTTCATCACCGTCAACAAGGAAAAAATGGCCAAAAGCCTTGGCAACTTCACGACCTTGCGCGCTGCGATGGAAAAATACTCCCCTAACGCAATCCGTTACTTCATGCTCTCGACGCACTACCGCGCGCCAATAGACTTTTCGCCAACAGCGCTAGCACAAGCCACTGAATCCGTGGGAAAACTCGAGTCGGCAATAGAACGGCTTGGCAAAGCGGCAGCCGAGCCAGTTGCCAAACGCGGCCAAAACGCGCAGGACACCAAGCCCGGCGCGGAACTGGAGAAAATTACCGCTGCATTTGCCAAGGCCATGGACGACGACTTCAACACCCCCGCGGCATTCGCCTCGTTGTTCGAACTGCGCGGCTACGCGTTTGCAAAGCTCGAACAAGCGCAGGCCGGGGACGAAAACGCGCGCGGACAGGCAAACCTCGCGGCAAGGAAACTCGAGGAGCTTTTCGGAGTCCTTGGATTCAAAATAAACGCAAACCCCAAGGCAGGAATTGAGGGGATTGATGAAGCCGAGATTTTGGAAAAAATCCGGCAACGGGAAGAGGCACGGAAAGCCGGGGACTATTCCAAAGCCGACGCCATAAGGAAAGAGCTTGCAGAGAAAGGCATCGTTCTTGAAGATGCAAAAGGCGGAGCCAAGACCGGCTGGAGGTACGCCAAATGACCAACCGCACCAAAGACCGCATAAAAACCATTTTCCGGCACCTCAAAGGCAAAGACATAACCGCCGGCGCCATATTGCTTGCCAACACCGCCGGGGAAGAGCCGGGCTTTTTCTACGCCACGGGAATCAGCAGCGGAGTATTCGAAGCCAGTTATGCGGCAATCTTTGCCGACGGGACTGGAACCGCAATCGTGCCAAGGCTGGAAGCGGCAATTGCCGAGAAAGAACTGCCAGCCAACATATCGCTCGAGAGCTATTCCACGGCGGCGGAATTTGAGGCAAGGCTCGCGACCGCGCTCCGCCGTGAAAAAAACATCGGCTTAAACTATGATTGCCTCCGCATGCGCACACTCGAACGATTCAAAAAGCTTCTTCCCGGCAGCAAGCTTGCCGACGCATCGAAAGCCATCAGCCAGGCGAGACTTACCAAGGACGAAAATGAAATTGCTTACATAAAGCGCGCGTGCGGGATTTCGCAGCAGGCGTTGAAGGCCCTATTGGAAAGCAACACCCTCCGCCCAGATGCAAGCGAGGCGCAGGTGGCTGCCAGTCTCGACTATGAAATGGCCCAACGCGGCGGGAGGGCGGCGTTTTCGACCATCGTGGCCTTTGGCGCGAATTCCGCAGTGCCCCACCACACTCCGACTGCCCGCAGGCTCAAGCGCGGGGACCTTGCGCTCATTGACTTCGGGGCGGCGTACAAGCGGTACTGCGCGGACATGACGCGCACGTTCGTATGCGGCAGGCCAAACCAGATTCAAACAGCGATGCACTCGACGGTGCTTTCAGCCCAGAAAGCGGCGTTGGGGAAAATGCGGGTAGGGGCATCGGCAGAAACCATCCACAAGGCGGCGTTGGCATCGGTTGACGCAACTGAATTCCGCGGCAAGTTCATCCATTCGACGGGCCACTCGCTGGGGCTGGAGGTCCACGACGGCGCATCGCTTTCCAATGCGGCATTCCCGCTAGGCGCCGGAATGGTTTTCACCGTCGAGCCGGGCGTGTACATCAAAGGGGTTGGCGGCGCGAGGGTTGAGGACGACGTGCTCATTGGCAAAACCGGGCCTGTCATGCTTACAACCGCCGATAGGGGCTTGATGCAAATATAGGCAAATGGAAATAGGTGATTGCAATGGCGGGAAAGAAAAAAAACGCGCGCATGCCAAAACACGAATCGTTCGAAAACGAATTCTGGAGGATCCAGACGGAAATGGAGCGCATGGTCGAGGACGTGTTCGAGCTGCACGAAAAAAACCACCCGATTATCAAGGCTGAAAAGCCGTTCGTCTACGGGATTTCGGTCAAAATCGCCGGCGGCAGGCCCGAGATACGGGAATTCGGGAACATCCCGCCGTTTGCGCCGGAAAAAGTCGAGGGCGGGCAGGAATTCCACGTCTCACGCGAGCCGCTTATAGACGTCATTGAAGGAAAGCACGAATTGACTGTAATCGCAGAGTTGCCGGGAGTCGGCAGGGACGACGTAAAAGTCGACGCAACGGAGCAAACGGTTTCCGTCAAGGCAAAGCTGCGGCACTGGAACTACAACCGCGAAATCCGCCTGCCGTGCAAAGTCGAGCCCAAATCCGTGCGCGCGCACTGCAAGAACGGCGTGCTGGAAGTCAAGATCAAGCGCGGTTAAACAAAAAAGCCGAAAACCATCAAGCGATAATTAAAACCCGTTTTCGTTCTGAGCTTCACCGGAAACGAGGCCTCAAAATGGTTATTAATACCGGAACCCGCACAGCTTAAGTGATTACCAAGTAGCAGGCGTTGCACAGACAAAAAATAGGGGGCTAAAGAAAGGGGAAGACAATGGGAGAAACAATGATATATTGCCCGTTTTGTGAAAAGCAGACAATTAAAGCATTTCACAGGCCGGCGTATACTGGTTTTGGAAAGTCCCGGGGGTCGGGGGTAACCAGCACATTTTCAACAAAGCATCAAGAGGAACACATAATTTTGAGTGGTTGTTCAAATTGTGGAAAAACACTGGAAGAAGTAAGGAAAAAAAGCTAGGTTGAAGACCGTGAGAAAAAAAGACGCCGTTGAAAAAATAGATTACGCCATCATTGCCCAGGCGCATACTCCAATGTATCTTATCCATAAATACTGGGCAAGAAAACCGCACAACGTCGTCTCGGAATACATCAAACACTATTCGAAGGAAGGGGAAATCGTCCTTGACCCATTTGGAGGCTCTGGAGTAACCGCAATGGAAGCAATTAAATCAAATCGTAAGGCCGTATCAATTGATTTAAATCCAATTTCAGAATTTATAATTGAAAATACATTAATTCAAGTTGATAAAAAGGATATAATCGATCAATTAAAAATTATTGAAAACAATGTCAAAGAAAAAATTATCCGCAATTATGAAACGCCATGCCCAAAGTGTAATAGCCGTTCATTGATTTTAGCATCGATTTGGAATAGAGAAAAAAACATTCCATTTGAAATGCGGGGTTATTGTTCTCTTTGCGATAAGAAATATGCAATTAAACCAACAAACAAAGATATTGACTTAATAAAAAGTATCGATAAAAAAACAGGCAAATGGGCTCCCACGGCCAGATTGGCGTATAATGGCTCTGAATTTAAGGAAGGAACCCATAGGAAGAATTTATCGACTATTGATTCACTTTTTACTCGGAGAAATTTAATATGCTTATCAGAAATATTTGAAGAAATTAATAAAATAACTGATAAGAAACTTCGCAGCGTTTTTCAATTTGCTTTTACGTCGATGGTTCACCTAGCAAGTAAAATGTGCCCCGTCGCTAAAGAAGGCGGGAGAGGCCACTGGAGCGCATTAAGCGCTACTTCATTTTGGCCAGTTCACCGGTATTGGATTCCGCCAATTTTTATGGAATCCAACGTCTGGATGTTATTTGAGAGCTCAGTTATTGGAAAACAAGGAATTTTAAATGGCAAGGAGGATGCAGCCAGTCAAATAACGAACTTTAAACGCGCAAAAAATTTTCAAGATTTAAACGATGGTGCAAATATTTTATTCGAAACGAGAAACGCACTGGAATTGACCAAATCAGTCCCGCCTAATTCCATTGATTATATCTTTACCGACCCGCCTTACGGAGGAGCTATCCAATATTTCGAGTTGAGCACTCTTTGGGCTTCCTGGCTGAAAATGGATTTGGATTATGAAGATGAAATAACCGTCAACGAACAGCAGAAAAAAGATTTCGGGTATTATCATAAAATGCTTAGGTCGGCCTTCAGGGAAATGTATCAGGTGCTAAAGCCGGGCCGTTACCTTACCGTTACTTTCCATAGCACAGAGATTGCAGTGTGGAACTCCATCATCAAGGCAGTTGTGCTAAATGGATTTGATTTGGAGAAAATTGTCTACCAGCCACCAGCAAGAGCCTCTGCAAAAGGCCTTCTCCAGCCGTATGGCTCGGCAGTTGGAGATTATTATATTCGCTTCAAGAAGCCTGACGCTGAAAAACTGTCTTCCGAGAGCACCATGGACCTTGAGACCTATGACCGCGAGGTCGTCCAGGCCGCGACATTTATAATTGCCGAGCGCGGAGAACCAGCTATCTACCAGCGAATTTTGAACGGAATAATGGTCGAGCTAAAAGGCGGGAGGAATGTTCCAATTGGAGCCAGAAATATTGAACAAGTCCTCAAAGAACATGTTGGGAAGGAATTTGAATTAATCGATGTGCACGATACTAAAGGAAAAAAGGCTGGCAAGGCGTGGTGGCTTAAAGGAAAAGACTTCACTAACTTTTCTACACCGTCTCTTAGCGACAGGGTTGAAAAAGTTGTTTTGAACGTATTGGATAAAAAAATCAAAGCGTCATTTGATGATGTTTTACAGGAAATATTCATTCATTTCCCAAACGCGTTAACCCCTGACACTGAAGACATCGCCTCAATCCTGGAAGAATATGCAGTCAAAACCCCGGATGGAAATTGGAGGCTAAAACCCGAACTGCAAGAAGGCCAGAGAGAAAGCATCCATAATACTATGATTTTCTACCTTGCCCAACTTGGAAGGAAAGCCGGCTATAAAGTGTGGATAGGCTTGCAGGAACAAAAGTTCAAAGTCAACAACACCCTCCTTTCACAAATATGCGATGAAATCCCAACCTTCAGATATGTTCCCCAGGATAGTTCAACCTTAGACCGCATAAAGCAAATAGACGTGCTATGGCTGGAAGATGGGAAAATCCGATATGAGTTTGAAGTTGAAACTACTACCGGAATTTCAGAAGCAATTATCCGGGGGTCAAACATCCCGCAGGAACTTAATCCAAAGAGGTATATCATCATTCCGAAAGACCGTGAAAAATTCCTATTCAGGAAGCTTCAGGAACCAATTCTTGCGCAAGCAATAAAGAAGACAAAATGGAACTTCATCCGGTATTCTGACTTGGAAAGAATAGCTAAAAGTGCAAAGAAAGCGTTCAAGGCAAGTGAATTGGAAAATGTTGCAAAATTGCCTAGAGAAACTGGCGATGAAACCCAAACAAATTTAGCTAATTACGGCCAATAAAGCGGCTTGTGCCTCTCGATATGCTAAGCATTTGCTTAGTCCTTCTGCGCCCTGTGCTTGCCCATGCGCTCTTCGACCCCGCCCACCTTTGTCGAAAGCAGCTTCATTTGCGCGATTTGCTCGTCGGTGAGCCGCTCGCGAATGATTTCGGGCGCAACGGGCTTGCCGGACACGTCCTCAGCAAGGGCGTCGTCCCAGGCGAACTTTTTCTTGAGGCCGAAAACCTTGCGGATTTTCGCGGCAGTTGCAGGCATGACGGGGGAAAGCAGCACCGACAGCGCGGCGCACGTCCTGGCGCCGGCGTAGAGCACCGCATCCTGCCTTGCAGGGTTCTTCCAGGGCTCGGCTGCCTGGAAATACCGGTTGCACTCGGCAGAAAGCTCCAAAATCGCCTGTATCGCGGCAACGAACTCGATGTCGTCGTAGAGCGCGTCAACTTTTTTTACCGCCGCATCAATCCCGGCAAGCATCTTCTCGTCCTCCTTCGACAGATGTGGCGGCTTTTCGGGCACGATGGCTCCCTTCTTGGCTGCAATGAAAGTGGAAATGCGGTGGACGAGGTTGCCGAGGTTGCCAAGCAGTTCGGTGTTGATGCGGGACTGGAATTCCTTCCACGTGAACTCCGTGTCCCGCACTTCCGGCAGCCGGTAGGTAAGGAAGAACCGCCACAGGTCGGCGTCGCCGGAAAGCTCCTTGCTCTCGACGAACGACTCGCAGAAAACGCCGCGGCCCTTGCTCTTTGAAATCTTGCCGCCCTCGTAGTTGAGGAACTGGTAGCCCGCGACCTGGTGCGGCATGATGAAGCTGCCGTTTCCGATGAGCATCGCGGGGAAGAAAATTGTGTGGAAGGGAATGTTGTCCTTGCCGATGAAATGATACAGCTTGGTATGGAGCGGGGCAGGGTCGCGTTTCCACCATGCGGCGAATTCCTTTTCCTCCCGCCCTTTCAAAGCAGTGTTTTTTAGAATCCATTCCTTTGTCGAAGAGATGTAGCCGATGGGCGCGTCAAACCATACGTAGAACACCTTGTCCTCGTAACCCCTGACCGGCACCTTTACGCCCCATTTGAGGTCGCGCGTGATGCAGCGCTTTTTTAGCCCCTCGGCAAGCCATCCAAGCGCGAGGTTTTTCACCTGCGGCTTCCAGTGCTTCTGTGAACCGACCCATTTCTTGAGCTCCGGCTGCAATTTCTCGAGATCCAAAAACAGGTGCATGGTTTCCCTGATTTCCGGCTTGCTCTTGCACAGCACGCAATACGGCTCGAGCAGCTCGTCGGGGTTGAGCATCGAAGAGCATTTCTCGCACTGGTCGCCCCTTGCGCCCTGCGCAGCGCACTTGGGGCACTTTCCCTCGACAAAGCGGTCTGCAAGGAACCTCTTGTCTTTCGGGCAATACGGCTGGCGCATCTCCTTTTCAAAAATGAAGCCCTTTGCCTGCAATTCGAGGAAAAATTCCTTGGTGATTTCATGGTGCAGCGACCGCGAGGTGCGCGAGAAGTTGTCGTAGGAGAGGCCGAACCACTCGTAAATCCGCCGGTGGATGCCGAAGAAAGTGTCGCACAGTTCGCGCACGGGCACTCCCGCCTTTTCTGCCGCGATTTCCGAAGGCGCGCCGTTCTCGTCAGTGCCGCCGATGAACAGGGTGCGCCTGCCTTTGAGCCGGCAGTAGCGCGCAAAGACGTCGGCGGGCAGGTGGCTGCCGGCGATGTTGCCGATGTGCGGCACGTTGTTGACGTAAGGCAATGCCGCGGTTATGAGATAGCGTTCCTGCATTTGGGGCACCCGATGGAATGCGGCAGAATGAACTCCGCGCATATACTGCACACGGCTGGATTAAAAAATCGTGGAGTCAGCGCAGGCTGACCAGGCGCGTGCGGCCCTTGTCGCCAAGGCCAGCCTCCTGGACCGTGACCATGCGCGCGCGCTCGAATGAGTCGAGGTAGTTGCGCAGCTGGCGCTCGGAAAGCGGTTCGCCTCCACTCGCCAGCGCGGCCTCGTTGTAGCGCGAGTAAAGCTCGCCGGAAGTGATTTGCGCGCCCGCGGATTTTGCGGATTCAAGGATCGAGAACAAAAGGCGCTCGTTTCCGCTCATCAGCGAAAGGTTCTTTTTCAGCGACACCGCGGATGACGCGTCGACGGCCTTCCGTGCGTCTT
Organism: Microcaldota archaeon; assembly: GCA_043807785.1. GTDB lineage: Archaea > Micrarchaeota > Micrarchaeia > Norongarragalinales > SBBD01 > JAZDGU01. The sequence continues at coordinate 14,219 of JAZDFO010000070.1, forward strand.
CAAGGCCAATGCGCTCGCTTGCGCGTGATTCCGCTCCCCTCGCCGCCTCAAGCAGTGCGTTGATGGCAACGCGCGCGTCTCCGCGGGCTTTGGCTCCGTGGCCGGCGCACAGCGCAATGACCTCTTCGGGGCACGTGCCAGGGGAAAGCGCCGCCCGTGCGCGCTCGCGCAGGATGTCCTTTAGCTCCATCGGGGAATATTGCGGGAACTCGAGGGCGCGCAGGGAAAGGCTGCTGCGCGCGCGGTCGTCGAGCTTGGAAGGCAGCCCGTAATTGTTCGACATGGCAACCAGCGCGCAATGGATGCCGTAGTTCTCGTGCGCGCGTGAAATGTCGTAGATGATGCTTTCGCCCTCGCGGGAAAACAGCCTGTCGGCCTCGTCGAGCGCCACCGCGATGGACTTTCCCTCGTATTTTGCGCGCTGCATGATGCGCGAGAAGACCTCGTCTGCTGCAAGCCCGCGCCGCGGCAGCGCCTCGCCAAACGACATTGCGAGCTTGGAGAGCACGGCCTGCTTGCTGGAGTGCTCCCAGCAGTTCACGTAGATGCACGAGACTTTCTGCGAATATTCGCCGAGTTGGGAAAACACGCTTTTTACGGAAGACGTCTTTCCGGTCCCGGTCGGCCCGAAAATGAACAGGTTTGACGGCTTTTGTCCGGATACCAGCGGCTTTATTGCGCGCGCGATTTCCTGGATTTGCGCGCCCCGGTAAAGCAATTCTGCTGGGGCGAAATCAGGCAGCAGGGCGTTCTCGTTGCGGATGATTTTGCCCCGGCGTTCCTCGCAGGCGAATACGTTGGCCATCGTTTCTTAGATGGCAGCGAGGCTTTTTATCCCATTAGGTCAGCCCCAGCTTGCGTCGGCCTCCACCAATACCGGCGCGTCGGAAATGATAAGGGAAGAAAGCGGCATGGCTGTCCGTTTGCCCAAATAATCGGTCACCATGACGCGCTCTGGCAAACCTTTTGGAAGGCTGCCTGCGCCCCAGAGCGCGTAGACCGTCGAATTGCCTATTGCGAATGCATAGCGGCCTTGTGAAAAACTGAAAGCCCTGGAGAAATGTGCGAGCTTGGAGGCAAGCAGGCGGTACGCCGCAAAAGCCGGCCTTTTGGCGTTGCTTTCGGATACTAGCGATTGAGATTGCCGGATTGGGTCGGCGCCGGCAGCGGTCCTCAACGCCGAATAGAACACTTTCTCCGCCCCGGCGGCGAATGCAGCAACGATGCCCTTAAAGACCATGCTGGCATGCTCGTCGTCGGTGATGAAATAATTGCCGTATTGCGGCATTTTCCGGGGCGGATAACGCCCGCTTCCAAACGAGTACTGCGTCACCCAAACGGGCTTGGAGGCGTTCCTGGACTGCAAAAACGCGCGCATCGCCGCGGCGTTGCCGTCTGCGCCGTCGTTAACGGAATGGATGCTTGCAATGTCAAAGTAGTGTGCGCCCCCGGCGTCCAGGATTTGCGCAAAGAAATCCAGTTGGGATTGGCCGGCTCCGGCAAGGCCGCCGGAAAGGACCATGCAGTCCGAGCAGACCTCCTTGATTGCCGAATAACTTGCATTGAGTAGCTCGGCGTATTCTTTGGGGCTTCCCTTGAAAAAATCTCCGGAAGGGCCTGCCGAAGGCTCGCTCGCTATCTCCCAATACTTTACGGGGGTGTCGGCGTTCGAGTACCGCAAGACCATTGCCTTGAGGAAAGCCTTGTACGCGTTCATGTCGCAGGGCTTGCAGCGCATTTTTGCCAGCCCGGCGTATTCCGGCGCGTTGCAGCTTATCGGCCTGCACGCCTTCTGGTCCCAATCGTTGAAGGGCCAGACCACGCCGAGGACCGCAAACCCGGCCTTCGACGCCGAAGCAAGGTAGGCATCGGCTTTGGCAAAATCATATTGCCCCCGCGCGTATTCGATTTCCTGCCAATTGAACGGCCCGATAACCGGCCTGTCCCAATGCGCCCCCGCATCAGTTGCAAGCGAATAATCGTCGGAGGCCCCGGTTGCGCCCAAGTTGGCTGAAGAAAAGCCGAACCGCGAGGCATACAAAGCGCTCACGCGCGGCGGAAGCGGGGTTGGAGTGGTGGGCCTGGGAGTGGAGGTTGCGTTTGGAATGAGCACAGGAACGGCAGGAATAGGCGTTGCCGTCGAAACGAGGGCAGACGGCGATGCCGAAGGCTTTTTTGGAGTCGGCGTTGCAGTCTCAAACGCCTCCAGGCAGCCGGCGCACAACAGCGACAGTGCGGCGGTTGCAAAAAATGCGGCGCGGTTCATGGGAAGGATTACCTGCGCAGGCAATAAAAAGCAGCAGGGCACCAAAGCATGCGATAAAATGTGCCTCGCCGTTCCCGGAAAAGTCGTTGAATTAAAGGACAGGGGTTTGACCGCAATAGTCGACTACGGCAGCGAAAAGCGCCCTGCCAGCAACGCCGTCGAAAGGGCGAAAGCCGGCGACTGGGTGCTAGTGCAGTTCGGCGCAGTTGCAGACACTCTTGCAGAGGAAGACGCGCAAGAAATGCTCAAGGGCTGGAAGGAAGGGCAGAAAACCTGATTGAATTCGCCAGCCGAATGTTCTCCAGGGTATAGCGCTTCAATGCGCCTGCCTGCCTGCGGCTTATTGCCTCGATTGCGCAATCCCAATGGATGGAAACCCAGTCCCCCGCTGCCACATCGCAGGCCAAGCCGCGCGCAATGCGCTTCGTTGTGTCAGTCAGAAAAAAGCCACCCTCGCCCACATCAAGCCGGATTCCGGCAACCTGCAAGCCCGCGGAATCCACGGATTCGACCTTCCCCCATTGGATGATGCACTTGTTCAAATTCGGCAGCACGGGCTCGACCTTGCCGGTGACGAAATTCACGTGAAGCACATGGAAGGAGTGGTGCGGATAAACAGCAGGCAATCCAATCAGCGGCGATGCCTTCGCCTCTGCAACGGTTTTGGGCAACAACCCCGGCCCGCACAAATCGCGCCGAATCATGCCCGCGACCGCATCCGAGGGCACTGCACCGAGCAATTCGTTGCCAAGCCAGTACGCTTCTACGACGCGGGAATCAAGGGGCTGCAGGCCGTTGCTCTCCCCAATCAGCCTGAGGTACGCATACAATCCTGGAAAAGTTGGGAACAGCGCCCGGATTTTATCCGCCAAGGCCGGGGAAGGGTTTTTCAGGAATTCATCGAACTGGCCAAACGCGCCTTCGCTGCCGCAATAGCCAAGCCGGTTGGTAATGAATGAATACCTGCAGGCGCGCACAAGCCCGTCAAACGCGCTGCCGGACTGCACGCAAGCCACCCGATAAGGCTGAAACCAAGGACGAAACGCCGACTACCGCGACTACCCCGGCCAATAGAAGCACAAAGCCGCCTGCCTGCGCGACGGTCAGCGCGGGTTGCCCGGAAAATGCAACGGTCAACAGGGCGGTAACGGGCTGGCCAAGAAGGAGAATTGCAGCCGCGCTCGACGCCGGAATGCGCGCAAGGCCGTTGTAAAAAGTGCCGACATAGCACAACAGGAAAACCGAAGAGACGCCAATCCACTCCCATTGCGTGAATGACACTGAACCGACCTGCGAAAGTTGGCCGGTAAACGCCAAAAACCCGAGGATGAAGAAGGAGCCGAAAAACATCCTCCCGAACGCCACTGTAGTTCCATCCAGTTCAGCCAAGACGCGCTTGGAGACGACGATTTCCACGGACCACAGGAGAACCGCCGCAAGGACGAGAATGTCGGCTGCCCCAAACGCGGACATGGAGGAAAAAAGCAGGTAATTGCCGGCAAGCAGCAAAAGCGCGCCGGCAATGAATTTCTTCCCAACCCGCTCTCCCAAAAAAACCGCGGCGAGCACGCCCACCCACAAAAACATCGTCTTGTGGATGAAACCCGCGTTGAGGGCGCTTGTGAGCTTGAGGGCGTAGAAGTAAAGCAAGAACGGCGCGCTGCCTCCTATTAGGCCGATGACTGCCAATTTCGCCCACTGCCGTTTTGACAGCAGCTTAAGCGATTGCAGCCGAGTGAGCAAGAATATCGCAGATAACAGGAACACTGCCACCGCCGCATTCTTGAGGAAAGTGAACACGAAGGGGTTGCCTTCCGCGACCGCGAACTTGTTGACGAATATGGACACGCCGCTGACCAGCGCGGTGGCAAGAACAAGCAAGATGCCTTTAGACTCGGAATTGCTCGAACTGCCTGGAAAAATGCCAAAAAACGAAACCAACTGCAACACCCCCGATTAAAAAAGCGCGCCGGCATTAAAAATCTTGCCATGAATCAA
>JAZDFO010000071.1:0-3382 GCA_043807785.1 Microcaldota archaeon
ACCGCGGCAACAAACTCCTGCGCCTCCTCCACGTAATCCTTTGCGGCCTCGTAGCCGAACGTATTCTTCCCGTAGTCGGCCCCGCTCTTGTCCACGGCCGTCTTCTGCAGGAGCCTCAGGAACCTCTGGTTGTCGCGCCCAACCTTTCCCTGCGAAAGCAGTTTTGAAAAAAGCGCAGGAGCGTCGTCATGGCGCGTCGCCTTCAACCGCAGGAACTTCAGGGTGGCCGCGTCGTTAGCCCTTATGATGGCGTGGATCGCAAGCGCGCAGCAGACGTTTGCAGATGTTTCCTCGCTTTCAGCAAGGGCGAGCTTGTCCTTGGCCGAAACCAGCCACGCCTCCGCCTCTGCAAGCGCGCGCTCCGGGTTGTCAGTCATGCGATCCTCCTGTTTTTCTTTCCCCTGAGGAAATCCTCGAGCTCGTCCTTGGAGCCGAAGCAGAGCGGCATCGCCTTGACCCCGTATTTTTCGTAAATGGTTGACATGATGGACGGGACGTCGATTTTTTTCGAGGTCAGCAGGGCAACGTCGACGTCACTGCCAAGTTTCTCCGTATTCGACGCAACGCTGCCGAATAAATACGCCTCCAGCACCCCGCCGTTTGCCTTCAGGATGCGCCTTAGCCCCGGCAGGGCCAGCGCCTGCGGCGAGGCGCTAATTTTGAGGATGCTTTCGACGAGCCTGGAATACGGGCCTGCCATGTATCTCACCGCCCGGCTTCTCCCTATTGTGACGACTTCTACCATCTGCGCAAGCTCGAATTTCCGGACCAGCTTCCAAGTCGTCGTAAACGGCAGTTCGGACGCCCTCGAAAGCTCGCTGATGGAAAACTGCCGGCGCGGGTGCGCGCGCAGCGTTTCAAACAGCTCCCTTGCGCCCTTGAATGCGAGGAGCCCGATTGCTTCCATGCGACCAACTATCCTAATAAGGATGATATCATCATTCTGCGGATAAGTTATTAAACCGCGCGGGAGGGGGGGCCCTCTGGGCGGCTGCGAGGCGCATTCCCCGGCAGCCGGCTCTGATTCAGCCTATCTGGCATGCGCTGCCCGCTGTTTAAAAAACCGTGAAAAAGAAGGGGAAAAGGAAAAGGCTTTTACCCAGTGTCGTCGTCCGGGTCGTCTGCAACCACCGTGCGCGCCTTTTCGCCGTCGATGGGCTGGCAGGCGTATGGCCCGGTGCCTTCGTCGCCGCTCATCGCGACTTTTGTCGAGCTTTCTGCGCCTGCAGCAATCTTGTTGCTTTCCTCGCCGTAGGCGGCCTTCGTTGTTTCATCGCCGAATAAGGCTTTGCCGTCAGTGTCTACGCCTGCGGAAAGCACTATTATTTCAGAACCTCCGCCCTTGTAAAAGCCCTCGTCTTCGGCACCGTAAGAAACGGTAATTCCCGAGTCGCCGCCGAGGAGCATCTTGCCTTCACTGTCACCTGTTCCGATAACTGGCGGCTTGACTCCCCAGATTCCTGCTGCTGATGCTAGGGAGGTCATTACGACCATCAATCCGATTGCCAGAAAGAGCTTGTTCAACCAAACCACCTAGAATCATTGGGGGGGGGCAGGGTTTATTAAACTAATTATTTGACGCCGGAATCCACCTCTGACGCGGTTTTCCATCCAATATGCTGTGCTTGCTGTTTCTCCTTTCAAGCTCTAGCGGGGCGTGTTGCCGTGGCTTGTTTTTTGGGGGAGTGGTTTATAAGCCTACCAAATACTTTTATACCTGCGTTGTGCCAATATTGTTGCGTGGTGTCAAATCCGAGCTGTCACGGCTCCGTATGAAGCACGGGCAGGGTAGGTTCCGCGCACTTTTTCTAGATTAGCAGTTTGGCTAAGTCGGTTATTCGCATTGTCTGGTATACTTCGGGGCTGTAGTTCCCCGGGCGGTTAATTCTATTTCGCACACGCCTTTTCTTATCGTGCTGTAGAGATTGCTTTTCCCCAGGGCGTGGTGGTTGTAGCATCCGCACAGGCAGTCTGCGAGTTGGACGCCGAATGACTGTTTTGAGTCCACTCCGGCTCCTATGCTTATTTTCTTTGATTTCAGCCGGCCGGCTTCCCGGTTCAGGGGCCGCATGTAGTCGTCGGCTAATTCCCTGTCGAACTCCAGGGAGATTTCGGCGGCATGGGAGTTCAGGTTGGCGTGGGAGGCCAGCAGCCAGAGGAGGGACCGCAGGACGTGCGCCCGGAACTGTTTTTCCGGCATGTGAAGCTGGGCCCATCCTGAGGCTGCGTTGAATTTGTCGACGCTGATGACTACTTTTGAGAACAGTGGGCTGGTGAACAGCTTTTCGGCTACGAGTTTCCTTGAATTATCGTTGAGGTTAGTCCATTTCAATTCGGGGCGCACATGGCATCCGAAGTTCTTGCGGTGCATTTCTCGGAATTCTTTTTCGACGGACGCGAGGGCGCCCAAGTCTTTTTTTGCTATGACGATTATCCCCAAGGTGTACCGTTGGCTGCTCTTGACGTGGGGTTGCTGCCCGTCATCTCCAGACGCGTCGACGAATGCCTGCATGCCAAAATATCGGGTGACGACTTTTTTAAACCGGGCAGAACGCCGCGAGGTTTTCCCATCCGTCTTGCGCCGCGGTACTCCTTCAGAACCAGTAGCCCGCTGGCGGCGGGCATTTACCCCCCTGCGCGTCAAGGTCGTTCCTTGAGAGCATCCGCTGCCCTCAGTTGAAAAAACCGTGAAAAAGAAGGGGGAAAAAGGAAAGGCGGGCTTTAGACAATGCCGCTCTCGTATAGGACGGGCGTGCGAATAGTCTTGCCTTCGTCGTCGCCGGTTGCCGCCATTCTGGGCGTGCTATCCGCGCCGAATGAGATTGCCTTGCCGTCCTCGTCTGCCGTGTAGGCCTTGTCGCTGACATCCCCGTTTGATGCCTTCGTCTCCGAGTCCGCGCCTTTGAACTCGATTATGTAGCTTTGTATTGCGGCCTTGCCGTCCGAGCCGAATGAAATTGCCTTGCCGTCCTCGTCAGCTGCGTTGATTGTGATTTCCGAGCCGCCGCCGAGTAATACCTTGCCTGTGTCGTCTCCCTTGGTCGGAGCATTATAGCAAATTATTAGCGCCGACGCCATTGATGCCATTATTGTCAGAATGCCTATTACTGCAAAGAGCTTGTTCAAGCAAAACCACCTGTCTTGTTGGAGGGGGGAAGCCGTATTTAAGGCTATCGCCGCTCCAGTTTTTTGTCTTCGCTGTCCGTGCAATTAGTGCGCGTCCCTGTGCTTGTGAATAGCTTCCTTCTTCCTGCCGCCGACGAGTTCGATTAGGCCGTCCATGCGCTTGTCGAATTCCGAGATGTCCATCTTCTGGTGAAGCGACTTGTGCAGGTCGACGACTTCGCGGCGGGTAAGCACTGCCTTGCCTTCCAGGAGCGCG
>JAZDFO010000072.1:0-10264 GCA_043807785.1 Microcaldota archaeon
AACCCTCGACGATTACGAAGTCATTTCCGGCGCTTGGCAGTTTTCGGACCGCAGGCTCTCAAGCGGCTCCGGCGCGGACAACCGCATCTTATTGGACTGCCGGCCCAAGGACTTTTCATTATCCGTCTGGCTCAAGAACGCGGACGCCGCCTCCGGTGGCACGGCGAAGGTCCTGTTCCGCGTTCAGAATTCAACGGACTACTATGCTCTCGTCGTCACGCGATTAGACGCCACCCATGTCAGTTTCGGGCTTTACAATGGGGCGGTAACACTGCTCGTTTCGGGTTCCGCCACCGGGGTTTTGGCCGACGGGCTGGCCGTGCAGGTATCCGCTCAAGGCGCCGAGCTTAACGCTTCCATCAACGGGGTTTCGGTCTCCGTCATTGATGCTTCGTTTGAGGAAGGGCAGATTGGCTTTGGCTCCGACGATGCCGCGGAGTTCAACGACTTGGCGGCAATCCCCGTCCCTTAACCTTGGACTCCCAATGCCCCCTGCAGCCACGTCCGCCCCCGCATGCTTCTCCATCGCCATCCCCCAAGCCAGTCTCCATCGCGTAACGTTTTAAAACGCCTTTGCAGTCTTTCTTCCACATGCCCGCCAACCGCGCGCAGTCCGGCGCAGAATCCTTGTTCATCATCGCAAGCATCGCGGTGTTCGTCGCCGTCATGTTCATGCTGTTGCGCGGCGGCGTCCTGCCCGGGAATTGATTTTTGCCACTGCGCTCCGGGCTTGAGTTGTGCCTTGCCCTTATACCCATTTGGCGAGTTCGTTGACTGCCAGCGGGATTGCGGCAAGCGCCACTAGCCACGCCGCCGATTTCCATGCGATTGGCTTTGTTTTGCCTGCAAACGCTCCAAACGACGAGAGCAGCGCGGCGTTGCGCTTCCATGCCGCGGCGAACACGAGCGCCCACAGCGCCCACAGCGCGGTTTCGCTTGCCAGCTGTTCGCTTGCGTGCAGGTACGTCTGGGCAGCGGACGCGTAATTGAGCAGGAAGTGGAACAGCCCCGTTGCAACCAAGCTTTGAGTCTTTTGGTACAAAAACGATATGGCGAGCGAGTAAGCCAGTATGGTCAGCATTGCCCCGGCGGTAAATTCCAGGCTTGGCGAATATCCCGCCAGCCCGATGTGCATTAACGCGAAGAACAGTGCGATTCCGGCGAGGGTCCACGCATTATTGCCTGCGGCCGCAATTGCCCGCGAGTGCACCAGGCCGCGCACGGCAAGTTCCTCGAACACAAGCGCGAGAGGCAGTACCCAAAACGCCATGTTGTAGAGCGATTTGAGCGTTGCCAGTCCGTAGAGCCCGGCGTACCACGAGTCAAACGACGGGAGCGCAAGCCGCAGCGCGATTGCGGGGATGATTAGCAGCCCGAACAACGCGATTGCGTCCTTTGCGTGTTCGGCATTTGGCCGCCTTACCCCGAAGCCTTCAAGCCCTTCCTTGTGCAGCCTTGCCAAAGCCAGCATTGCAGCCACTGCTAACGCAATCCCGCCAGCATAGCATGCCGCCGCCGGCAATCCCGGCCACGCGTTTGGCGCGAATACCAGCCACCCGCTTGCGAATACTCCGGCAGCAATTGCCTCAATCCGCTTCATTTCCCATCCACCGCCTGCGAGTATGCATTGAGCGCGAGCACTGCGCGCGCGGTAAGCAGCCCTCGGAATGATTCTGGCGAAAGCTTGGACTTCCACCCGCCGTCGGCGCCCTGCATTGCAACGAGATTCCGCGCCAGCGGGGCAAGCTTTCCTGCAGGATACCCTGACTTGGCCAAAAAGTAGAGCGAGTTGCACGAGTAGTCCGGCGAGTCCGCGTTTGCAGCAGCGTCGGCGAACGCCTTTTCCTGCAGCGTCTTGATGTACTCTGATTCCGCCGACACGCCATAGCCCTTTTCCTTCATGTACTGCAGCGCCATGAGCACGTGGGTGTTGGCGTAGCTCGTGCGCATCCTCTCCACTTCGCCGCCTTCGCCTCCCGGCCGCGAGGAATACGCCTGCAGCTGCGCCTTCTTTGCCGCAATGAGCCGCTCTAGCGTGGCAGCAGGCTCTGCGTTGTCGGCGAGCATCATGATGCACCAGCTTTCGTCAATGATTTCCCTAAACTTCTGGGCCTTTGGCGTGCTCCACCCGTTTTCCCCGAGCGCGGACCTGATTTTGCCCGCCATTTTCGCGTTGCCGGTTTCCAGCGACACCATGCAGTACAGGTCGTATGCGAAATCGCCTTTTTGCCCTCCGGAATCGAAGTAAGCGTAATCGACCGGGCCGTCCTGCCACCGAAGCGCAAGCCGCTGCAAAAACTCGTCGGCCTCTGCGGCCCTTGCCCTCGCGGCTCCGGCGTCATTTAGCTCCTCTCCGATGAAGTGCAAATCGAGCGCAAAGTCCATCTTGCGGTAAAGCGCCAGCTCCGACAAGTTCTCGTACATCTCTTCTCCCGGGTACGCCTGCTCGGCTGGGCTTAGCGTGTCGGCCGTGACGTTTACCTGGGAGAGGAAAACAAGCCCGCGGCCAATGGCTTCGCGGGTTAAAACCGGCGACTCTAGAGTGCCGGCGGTTGCCAGGTAATACCCGGCGCTGGCAAGCGCAATGAGCGCCGCTGCCAAAATCCCGATTTTCGCGAGCCGTGTTTTGCCACTCATTTTGACGCCCTAAAACCCGTGTTCTCTTCCCTGGCCTGATGTCAGTGGAACATTAGCCTGCAATCGTTTTTTAAACGGCGCCCGCCACATTATTGAATCGGGGGAAAGGCGATGCGTTTTTTCAAGCACGGTGATTCGCTGGCGATAGTGCTCCCCGAGGCCCTCCGCAAGGCATCCGGCGTCAACGACTCCAGTGACTACGAATTCCATCAGGCAGAGCCGGGCGTCTTCATCCTCGCCTCGAGGGAGAAAATCGGCGAAATCCTGCGCCAGCGCGCGCTTGCCCCTGTTCCTTCAGCCGCTGTTTCCATGCCTTCAAAGCCATTGCCGCCCCAGCCGCCGCAGGATGCCGTGCTCAACCACGGCTTTGCAATAATCGAGGGCGAAGAGGAGGCCAAGTTCGTTTCCCAAAAGCTCGAAAAGCAGGTGAAAACCGGCCAGGTGCTCGGAGTCCGCGGATTCGACAAGCGCTTTTATTTAGTTTCATCCGAGTTCATGGCCGCCAACGCCCCGCGCGTGATGGCATTGCTTGCCTCCAAGGACATGCCCATTTCAGACATTGTCGCCGCAACGCGCCTGGACGAGAAGGCCGCCACCGCGCTTTTGGCGGTCATGAAGGACCAGGGCGAAGTCATCGAGAAAAAGCACGGGGTATACAAGTCAGTCGGGTAAACGCCTTATGCGCTATGTTTTTGTGCTGCAAAACGGCGTTGCCGCCCCCGAATTCGGCGCGCTGTGCGGCGGCGACTCGGTGACAATCCTTGTTAATGTCAGCCACGACTCGGTGGCGTCGAGCGTCGAGCGCGAATTGCCGCGGCTGCGGGCGCAGGCCGAGCGCCTGGCGTCTTCGCTGTCCGCCAAGGGCGTGGAGTCCAAGGTCGTCGTGGAATGGGGCCACGCCGGCAAGGCGCTGGAAAACTGCCTGGCGCGCGAGGAAGCGGTGCAGCTGAAATGACCCTAAATGATTTCGGGCCTGTTTTGGTGTTTCCATGAAGACAATCCGTGATGCAGTCCACGCAAACATCGACTTGTCCGGCGCCGAGGTTGCGGTGCTTGACACCCCTCCAATGCAGCGCCTGCGCTACGTAAAGCAGCTGGCGCTGGCGCACTTGGTGTACCCCAGCGCGGTGCACAGCCGCTTCGAGCACTCGCTTGGCACGCTCCACCTTACCGGCATCGCCGCATCCCGGCTTTTCGGCAAGGACGCGGCGGCGCTGCTGCGCCTGGCGGGCCTTCTCCACGACGTCGGCCACGGCGCGTTCTCCCACCTCTCTGAACCGCTTTTGGTCGAGAAAACCGGCAAAAACCACGAGCAGCTGGGCAGGGAGCTCATTGCCAAAAGCGAGATTTCCGACGCTCTCGATGCAGGCGGGTTTTCGGCACATGCGCTCATTTCGGAAATGTCCGGGCCGCGTGAATCGCTTGTGTCCTCCGCCTTCGGCACCGACCGCATTGACTACCTGCTGCGCGACGCGCACTTCACGGGCGCCTCGTATTCGCTTGTCGACGCCGAAAGGCTGCTTTCGTCATTTGCCTTCGAGTCCGGCGCCCTAGTGCTGCAGGAGAAGGGCCTGCTCGCTGCCGAAAGCCTGCTGGTCTCGCGTTACCTCATGTTCCGCGCGATATACAACCACCACGCCAACCGCATCGCCTCCAAGATGATGGAAAACGCGCTGCGCACCGCCCTCGAAAGCGGCAAGATTGCCATCGGCGACATTGCCGGCGGCAACGACTACGCGCTCCTGTTTTCCCTCAAGGACGAGCCGCTGGTTGCCCGCATCCTTTCCCGCAGGCTCTTTAAAACCGCGTTCTCTGCAGGCGAAGGAGCGTCCGCGCAATCAATCGAGGCCGAGCTGCTTGCGGAGTATTCCCTTGAGGATTTCGTTGTCTGCGGGGATTTAGGCAGCCTTGCCAGCCCAGACGTCGCGCTGCGGCGCAAGGACGGCAGCAAGTCCACGCTGCTGACTGATTCGTTCCTATCGCGGGAAGTCGACCGCCAGATGAAGGCGCAAGGAGTCCTGGTGGCCTGCGGCGAAAAGGACGCAAAGAAAGTCGGCGCATTCTGCGCGCGCTTGGCGTGATGCTGCTTGGCTAGGGCCATCCGCCAGATTACCGGCGAAATCCGCGTCTTCGAGGAAAGGCCGCCAGACCCCAACAACTACCTCGTCGACGGCACCAAGCATCGCATGCTGATAGACACTTGTTCCACCCTCAACGGCAACCCTTATGCGGGCAACCCTGCATTCGCGCGCCTCGACTCGATCGTGCTTACGCACCCGCATTTCGACCACGTTGCGGGAATCGACTACCTGCCGGGCGTGCCGGTAATGGCGCACCAGGACGCCGCGGCCGCCGTCAATTCAGGGGACGCGTGCGTGCAGCTTCTGCATCTCACGGGCGTCGAGGCGCCACAGCGCAAGGTCGGCCGCGGGCTTATCGACGGCGAAATCCTCGACCTCGGCGGCGTTTCCCTGCAGGTGGTGTATACTCCCGGGCACTGCATTGGCTCGATTTGCCTCTATGAGGAAGAGTCCAAGGCGCTCATTTCCGGCGACACGGTGTTCACCGGCGGCGCCCTTCCGCGCTCTGACTTCCCGACGTCGAACCCCGGCGAGCTGCTCGACTCGTACGAAAAGCTGCTTGCGCTGGAAGTCAATTTGATTTTGCCCGGCCACGGAGCGGTGTCAAGCAACGGCTCGGCAGTAATCCAAAACGCCCTCAAACTCCTCGAGAAGTCCGTTTGAATCGCGTGCGCGCAATCCGGCACAGGCGTATTGCCGGGCTTACAGGTGCCGTTGTGCCATCTTCTTGACAGTGTCCTTTGGAATTGCGCCGACGCCTTGGTCGACGACCTTGCCGTCCTTGAACACAAGCAGCGTGGGTATGCTCATAACCCCGAACTCCTGCGACTTTTGTGGCGACGCGTCGATGTCGACCTTCACAAACTTCGCCTTCGGCGTCTCTTTTGCGGCGTCTTCAAAGCGCGGCGCCATTATCTTGCAAGGGCTGCACCATTGCGCGAAGAAGTCAACGACCACCACTCCCTTGGCGGCAATGACCTCCTTGTCGAAACTCTTGTCGTCCGCGTGTACAACTGCCATCTAAAACCCCCTCGTCTTGCAATAATCGAGCACTCGAGCAACAATCTTGCAATCAACGCAATCAAAACCGTGCAGCTAAAGCTAGCCTGCCGTGGATTTAAAGAGTTCGGTTGAATTGGCTGCCGTCTGCTCAGCCAAGGAGCTTTTTTTCCCTCAAGAATCTTGCCATCTGTTCGACGGTTTCTGGGGGTATTTCCTTCCTGTCCGGCCTGTGGAGTTCCCAAGTAGTAGTTCCGTGAATTGAGTCACTCCTCACGACAAGCCCGTGCTTTTCGGCCTCCTCATGAAGTCCGACTGCCCTGTGCAGTTCCATCATCTTCCAAACCTGTTGTTGGGTCTGCGCGCTTAAGAGTTCTATGAACCGGGTTGGCATGGCCCCCTGCCTTCAGATTTTCACGCGCATTAGCAGCTCGAGGAGCAGAAAAGCGCACACGAAGCCGATGACGAGCTTGGGGTCGACCTGCACGTTGCTGCTCTTGACGTCGTAGAAGCGGATGATTCCAGTGGAACTGCTCGGGGTTGAAATCTTGTGGTCGTCGGCCATGCGCTTTTGTTCACCTTTCCAGGCGGAACCTTATGCGCTGGAATGCTTTAAATAGCATTCGCCCACTAGTCTCTCGAGTGAGCTGTGCTGCCAATGTCCGCTGAAGACGACATAAAGAAGGAACTGCCGCACGTGATAGTCCTAGCGCTGCTTTTGCTGGTGCTGCTGGTGGTGGTCACGAAATTCAAGTGGGTCCACTGCTCGCAGGTGCCCGGCGACTGGTGCTCGGTGTACTGCGGCATCAACGGCCACTCGCGTGTCGCTCTCGTTAGCGGTGACAACGGCACGGGCAACCCCCAGGCGCTCTTCAACTTCACTTCCTCAAAGCGGCTTTACACCTACATCGAGCCGTATCCCGTGGAAGGCATCAGCACGTCGCTTTTGCGCAACTACGAGCTGGTAGTGTTCGAGAAGGTCAGGCGCCTGACGCCCTACCAGGAAAAGGCGATAAAGGAATACGCCGACACCGGCGGCGGCATCATCTGGATTGCCGATGCCGGCACAGAACGTTACCTTTCGCCCCAAGACCTCCAGGACGCGCTCAACCTCAACGAATCCGACCCCGGCTATTACGAGGACTTCGTCAAGCAAATAAACCAGACCAAGGGCTTCGGGTCCCTCTCCCCGCTGCTCAAATCGACTTTCCAGCGCATGGAGAACGCGTCCAAGCCCATATTCCTCAAGATCGCGGACCGCAACAGCCTCGTCACCCACGGGCTCAATTCAACGTTCGAGACCAACGCAAGGCAGGCTGCGGTGGTCAACGCCGACGTTTCCAGCGCCGCAATATTGATGTCCTTCTACGGCACCAAGTCGTGCACTTTCGAGAAGCCGTGCCCGGCGCTGACCGCCAACAAGTACGCCGGCTGGATAGTCTACAGCGCCTTCCCCCTCGAGGACATAAAGTCGTCGACCGCGCTCACCAACCTCTTCGACTTCATGGTAACGTGCTAGCGCAACCGGTTTAAAACATTTCCCGCCTATTGAGCCATATACGCCTGTAACGCTCGTTTATCACAAGGTGGTCTTGCAATGAAGAATCTGGCAATCAATGGCTTTGGCCGCATCGGCCGCATGTTCCTGCGCGCTGCGCTTAGGCACCCGCGTTTTTCCCGCGAGTTCGACGTCGTCGCCGTAAACGACCTCACCGACGCGGCGACTCTCGCGCACCTCCTCAAGTACGACAGCGTGCACGGCAAGTTCGACGCGGAAGTCTCGCACACGGACAAGAGCATCATCGTCGACGGCAGGGAAATCCGCGTTTTGGCCGAGAAGTCCGTCGAGGCCCTAAAATGGAATGACTACGGTGTGACCCACGTCATCGAGAGCACGGGGCTTTACACCGAGCGCGAGAAAGCCAAGGTCCACCTCGCCAACGGCGCGCAGAAGGTCCTGATTTCCGCGCCCGCCAAGGAACCGGACATCACCCTAGTATTGGGCGTCAACCACAAGTCGTACGATCCGTCGCGCCACAACATCGTGAGCATGGCGTCGTGCACGACCAACTGCCTTGCGCCGGTTGCCAAGGTCCTCAACGACAACTTCGTCATCAAGAAAGGCTTCATGACCACGATTCACGCCTACACCAACGACCAGCGCATACTCGACTTGCCGCACAAGGACCTGCGCAGGGCGCGAGCCGCCGCGCTTTCCTCCATTCCCACCACCACGGGCGCGGCCAAGGCAATCGGTGAAGTCATTCCCGCGCTCAAGGGCAGGCTCGACGGCATTTCAATGCGCGTGCCTGTCCCCGATGGAAGCGCAAACGACCTGGTCGTGAGCGTCGAGCGACCGACTTCCGTCGAGGAGGTCAATGCGATGCTCAAGGACGCTGCAGACGGCGCGATGAAGGGCTACCTGGAATTCAGCATGGAGCCTCTCGTGTCATCCGACATCATCGGCAACCCCGCGTCGAGCATCGTCGACGGCCTGTCCACCAACGTGATTAAGGACGCAGACAGCATCAAAGGCGACCTGCTCAAGGTGCTCTCCTGGTACGACAACGAGTGGGGCTACAGCGTGCGCCTCGTCGACACGGTGTGCATGCTTTAGGCGGGCATCAGGGGGTGTGGTTAACGACGGCAGCAGATACTATGGCTTCTACAGCCCGATGAGGAAAATCGCGCCAACGAACAGCAAAAAGAAGATGATTGCGACCTGCGTGTACGCGTAAGAGAGCAGCGCCAGCAGCAGGGGAATCATCCACACGAGCGCCTGGGTCTGCTGGGGGAACCCCATCGACCTGATGCCGACGACCACGCCGATGGCGTAGATGATGAAAATGAACGCTGTGAATCGGCGGATGCTGATGGTTAAGTACTTGAACACAGAATTCGATATGTCCTCAAGAAGTCCCATGGCCATTTTCTCCCCGCCGCGCTTTAAAACGCTTTTCTTCGCTCTCATAGGCCCTTGGCGAGCAGTTCCACGTCAAGGCCCCAGATTTTCCTGGCCAGTATGCCCTTGCTTGCGAAACCGTTTTTGGCGTAAAGCCTCTTGGCGGCGGAATTCGACGCAGCCACGAGCAAATGCGTCGAGCGCTTTCCGGCCTTTTTCGCAAAGCCGAGCGTCGAATCCAGGAGCGCCTGCCCGACTCCGTTGCCGCGGAATTCCTCCAGTACTGCCAGCCCGAGGATGCGCACGCTTTTGGCGTTCTCCTTGAAGTCGACAAACCCGACGGTGTGCCCGCCGTAGAGGGCCACGAAATAGTGGACGCGCCTTGTCTTGAGGCGCTTGAGGATTTTCTCCATATTGAACCCGGTGTACGGAAAATACTTGCGTGTGAGCACGGTGATTGTGTAAAGCTCGCGCGGCGTGGCCCGGCGGATTTCCAGCTTGCCTGCATCGAGTTTCATGCTGATTCACTTTGCCCCGGTCGCCGACTCCCAGTCCAGCGAAAACACCCTCTCGAATTCGGCCGCCACGGACGCGTCGTCGATGATTACCGCCGCCTCGCGGTTTTTCTCCATCGCAGCGCCGCTCCAGTTGATGCTGCCCACGATTACGCGCTTTGCGTCAATGGTGGCGGTCTTGGAGTGTGTGAGCCTGAAATTCCGGCCGCTCCATCGCACGGATACTCCCCTTGCCTTGAGGAATTGCGCGGTGTCGAGGTTGGAGTCCACCGTCGGGTCGAGGATGATTTTCACTTCCACCCCCCGCGCGGCCGCGCCAACGAGGGCCTCGCGCAGGGCAGGGAAGCTGAACTGGTACAATTCGATGTGCAGGCTCTTTTGCGCTGACGCGATTGCCGGCACGAGCGCGGCGTCTGCCCCGGGCGAGAAAACCGGCTGGATCCTTGCCGAATCCACGCAGTACGCCTGCGCAATCTGCCCCGAATTGGCGAGCAGGAAACCCGAAGCGAAGCCCAGCAATAGCACGGCGAGCCAGAGCATGCCCGTGCGCAAGTCGAATGCCATGGCTTGGCTTACGCAGGAACGCTTTTATACGCCTTCTCCTTTCGGATGAAAAACCCAGCCGCCGGTGCTATCCCATGACGTTATATTCGCATTCGAAGGCCATCGCCTGGATGGCTGCAATAATGGCTGCAATGTACCTGTCCGCAATGGCCGTGCTTGGCAAGCCGGCGTTCTAGCAGTCTTGCCTACTTGCGGCTATTTCGGCCCTTCTTGAAGCCGTGGTGGATGCCCTCGCGCACCGCCATTGAAATGGCTTTCTTGAGCAGCGCCTGCCTCTCCCTCTCCGAGCGCGCCCTGCTGATTCCGAGCCTGTACTTGCGCAACACCTTCGACTCGTGCTGGCTGATGTATTTCACTGCCGTCCCACCCTTGTTTTGCCTTCGCTTTACCTTTTGGCCGTCGCGTCCTCCTTCATAATCGCCTTGACTATCATGAACACGACGAAAGCGATGATGAGGAAGTCGATGATTGCGCCGGCGAAGTCGCCGACCATGAATTTCACCGGCCCTGCGTTTAGCGTCGCAGTCCTCCACTCGCCTCCCGGCACGAGCACCGCAATAATCGGC
>JAZDFO010000073.1:0-5785 GCA_043807785.1 Microcaldota archaeon
GATTGCAGAAACCGTGTAGCCCTCGCCGTAGACGCTCGGCGGCAGCAAAAAGCTGCTTGAGAACCCGTTGCCGATGCTTGCCGCGGTGTTCACCTGCGCGGCAACCAGCGACGCAATGCGCTGTGCCTCGACGTACCCGCGTTCGCGCAGCACGTCGTTGTATCTCTGCTGGGAAAAGAAGGTAAACACGATGAGGACCATGATGAGGAAGCCAGTGAACGCCGCCATCTCTATGCCGGACTGGCCGCTTTGCCTATTCATTGTCGGTCACGTTGACGTAATTTCCCTCCTCCGCTTTCACCAGCACGCGCACCAGCCCGCCGCGCGTGGGAAGGCTGCCCTGCACTTCCCCGATGGTCACCGAGTACACGTCGCTGAGCCCTCCGGGCGTCTGCAGGCGCAGCATTATCTCGTGCGAGCCGACTGTTGCCGAGCCGATGTTGTCCGGGAACACGAGTTCAAGGTATAGCCGCGCCGGCGGCCCCTGGATGTATACCGCGTCTGCGGCGTCGCGGAGCTTGGAGACCGCCACCTTGGCGTAGGTTGCCTGCATTTCCCCGCGGGTGGACGAGAGCGTGGTGTTCACGTAAAACCAAATCGGGATGAGCATCGCCAGGGCTAGGCCCATCATCATAAGGTATTCCATCGCCGCCTGCCCGCGCATGCAAGCCATTATCCGACCGCGTTTAAAATACTGTCGCAGCGCGCCAGCGCAATGGGACGCGCATGCGCTTGGGTGACCCCGCAAGTCCGGCGGCAGTACGCCGTCGCCAACGCCGCTTCCCGGACGCCCTTAAGAGTTTTGCGGACTATTGCGCCAAACGGGGGAGGGTGCGCGAAGGCATCGGAAACGAGGCTGCGGAAGGGTTATATCCGGCTGCGGAGAAGGAAAAAGGATGATGTAAAAATGGAGCCTAAGCAGTTGAACAAAGGCGGGGAGTACGATTACGACTACTTGAACGACATCCTGTTCTTCAAGGTAAAAGACCGCGAGTACTCAAGATCAATCGAATTGGATGAAATCATCGTTGACGTTGACGAAGAGAACTTCATTGTCGGAATCCAGATGTTCAACGCATCCGAACTGTTCAACCTGCCCAAATACACCTTGAAAAATGTGCGCAAGTGGGAGTTTCAAGCCAGCGTGGATTCCAACCGGTTGGAAGTGAAACTGGCATTCCAAACCATGATGAGGAACAAAATCATCGAGCCCCGGCCAATGATTATCGAACAACTCAAGCAACCGCTCCCTAATTCCAAAGTCGTTTCAGTAATGTCGTAGCTGATAAGCAGGCAGAAAATCAGTCTCCATCCCAACTCACTTTAAGCGCAAAGCCCGGCCATCAAAAGGTTAATAATTCGCGGCAGGGTAATGGGCGTTTGAGATGGCCAACGTCGACACTTCCATAGACCGCCTCGTCGAATACGTCAAGCTCAAGAAGAGCACGAGCGTCGAGGAAGCGTCGAAAGCGCTTTCAATGCCGGCCAGGGAAGTCGAGGAACTCTCGGAAATCCTCGCCGAAAGCGCGCTTATCAACCTCAAATACGAGTTTTCCGGCATCCGCCTCACGCCCAAGCTGGTCAAGGCCGATATACCTGGCGCCGGATTGCGCTCGCCTGCCGGCAAAAGCGCGCTTTCGCGGGTGGGCCTGGTAAACGATGAGCTCAAGAGCGCAACGGACATGTTCGCGTTCTCACAAAAGGACATCGCGCGCCGCATCGAGGCAGTCCGGACGCATTTTAGGGAAATCGAGGCAACTCAAGTCAATGACGCCGAAGTCGAGCAGCTGCAGCGCCAGACGCTCGAGCTGATGCGCCTGGTGCGCATACTCGAAGCCAATTGCGAAGCCCTCCGCAAGGAGGCGTCGAGCGTCGAGGACGAGATGGCGGCGTTCCAAACGCGCCTCGAACAGCACCCCAAGCCGCGCCGGGGTTTCTTGGGGAGGATTAGGTCCGCGCTTTCCCGCGTTGTTCGGCGCAGGAAGGCCTAGTGCCGGATTGCGCGCTGCGCAGGTGCAAGACCAGGTGTATTCCCTTTCAATCCCTTTGCAAGCCGTATAAGTAAAGAAATATATAGCGGGCGGCAATAACGCCATCGGGGGGTGCTTGCATCGCAAATGAAAGTCCTTGCCACGTATAAGGTCGAGAACGAGAAGGTAACAGCCGACGTGCGCATTCTTTCGCGCGACGACGAGTACGTCAACTCGTACGAGCTGGAATACCCCAAGTTCAACGAGGCCACGCTTGCCGTGCTCTCCAAGCTCAAGGAAAAAATCATCGAGAGCGTGGACGTGCGCGTCTCCGACCTGCTTTCATCCGGCGACGATGCGGCCATCCGCGAGAAGTTCTCGAAAAAGGCGCACGAGCTGATACGCAAGGAAATCACTGGCGCCGCCGAGGAGGACGAGGACTTCCTTTCCGGCAGGCTCATGCAGGAAATGCTCGGCCTGGGCGACCTGGAGCTGTTGCTTTGTGACGCGCAGCTTGAGGAAGTGATAGTGAACTCGGCAAAGGAGCCGGTGTGGGTCTACCACCGCAAGTTCGGCTGGCTGAAAACCAACGTAATCATCCGCACGGAAGAGCAGATACAGAACTATTCCGACATCATCGGCCGCAAGGTCGGCAGGCAGATTACGACGCTCAACCCCCTCATGGACGCCAACCTGCTTTCCGGCAACCGCGTCAACTGCGTGCTCATGCCTGTCGCGACAAAGGGCAACAGCATCGTCGTGCGCAAGTTCCGCGCCGAACCGTGGACCATCATCAACCTCATCGACCCCCAGGTGCGCACGCTTTCGAGCGAAGTCGCGGCATTGCTGTGGCTGTGCGTCCAGTATGAGATGAACATCATCATCGGCGGCGGCACCGGCAGCGGCAAGACCTCGTTCCTCAATTCGCTTCTGCTTTTCACGCCCTCCAACCAGCGCGTGGTGAGCATCGAGGACACGCGCGAGCTTACCCTGCCGTCGTTTCTGCACTGGACTCCGATGGTGACGCGCCAGCCCAACAGCGAGGGCAAGGGAGAGGTCAGCATGCTGGACTTGATGGTCAACAGCCTGCGCATGCGCCCGGACCGCATCGTGCTCGGCGAGACGCGCAGGCAGCGCGAGGCCGAAGTGCTCTTCGAGGCCATGCACACCGGCCACGCGGTGTATTCCACTTTCCACGCCGAAGACGTGTTCCAGCTGAAGAACCGATTCACGCACCCGCCGCTCAACATCCCGGAGCTTTTGCTTTCCGCAGTCAACCTCGTGGTCATCCAGTACCGCCAGCGCCGCAACGGATTCCGCCGCACTTTCGAAATCGCCGAGCTCATCGAGGAAGAGAACAAGGTGAGCATCAACGTGCTTTACCGCTGGAACCCGCAGGCCGACGAGCTTGAAAAAGTCGGCGAGTCGGTGAGGCTGTACCAGACGCTCTCGCTTTACACCGGAATGGCCCCGAAGGAAATCAACGCCGAGCTGGCCCTGCGCACCAGGATACTCGACTACATGGTTAAGCACAATATAAGCAACGTCAACGATGTCGGCCGCACCGTTGCGTGGTTCTACCGCGACAAGCAAAAGGTCGTAAGCATCGTGGACGCCGACGGCGACCCGCAGCTGATTTTGGAGAGCCATCCCGACACCGCAGTGGAGCAGTCTCCCGCGCAGGCCGCGGGGTCGGATTACGCCGCGCCGTCCGAGAAGGCCAGGAAGCCCGATTCGGGCAAGCCGGAATCCGACCACAAGGCGGACATAAAGGCAAGGCTGGGCAGGATGCTTGGCGCCAAAACCAAGAGGGTGTGACAATGCAGGTACCGTTTTCCTTCCTGCCGCCGCCCATCCTGATGAAAATCTCGCGCGGCAAGGCAATCGCGCGCGCCGGCAACGTCGCCAGCACATTCTTTCCGGGAATGGGCCAGGAGCTCATACAGGCCCAAAGCCAGCTCAACGCCAAGGAATACTCCGCAGCCGCGGTAGTCGCCTCGTTCTTCAACGCAGTAATCGTATTCATCGGCGGCCTATTGCTTTTCCAGCTTACCAAGGAGAGCGCGCTGCTTTGGCAGGCGCCGCTGGCGGCGGCAGTCATCGCCTTCATTTCCCTGCTCACGATAGTGAACTACCCCAAGATAATCACCCGCAAGAAGGCGCGCAAGATAGACGACGAGCTCATTCCGGCAATGCGCCAGCTCCTCATCCACGTAAAAAGCGGGGTGCCGCTTTTCGATGCGCTTGCCTCCGCTTGCGACGGCTACGGGCAGGTTTCCTTTGAATTCCGCAAGATGGTCAAGCAGATAAACGGGGGCATTCCCATACAGCGGGCGTTCGAGGATGCAGGCAAGGCCTCCCCCTCCGGCAAGATGAAGCGCGTGCTGTGGCAGGTCTCCAACGCGCTCAAGGTCGGCACGGACGTCGGCAAGGCGCTCGAGGAAATGATTGCGGACCTGACCAGGGAAAAAATCGACGACATCAAGCGCTACGGCCAGGAGCTCTCGCCGTGGACGATGATTTACATGCTCGCCGCAATCGTGGTGCCGTCGCTGGGCATAACCATGATGCTCGTCATCATTTCCTTCCTCGGCGTTGACGTCCCAAAGGAGGCATTCGTCCTGGTTTTGGTGTTCATCACGGGATTCCAGGTGTTTTTCATGGACTTCGTGCGCAGCAGGCGGCCGGCAGTCGAGGACTTTTAGTGCGGTGCAACAATCTTGGCCAGGAAAATGCGGTTCTATTACATCCTCTCGCAGCTTATCCCCACGGGGCTGCTTGACAGGATTTCGTCAATGATAGTCCGCGCCGGCTTCACTTACATCGACCCGCGCAAGTACGCCGGCTTCATGGTGCTGTTCACGCTCATTGCATCGGCGGCCGCGGGTTACGTGACCAGCCGGTTCTTTTTGGGCCAGTGGCTCATCCCGCTGGCCGCGTTCGCATTCACCTTCGCGCTGGTATCCGGCCTGTTCTATTTCGTCCTGTTCAGCGCGGCGGAAAACCGCGCCCGCAACGTGGAGGAAATACTGCCCGACGCGCTCAAGATGATTGCCGCCAACATCCGCGCCGGAATGACCGTGGAAAACGCCATCTGGAGCGTGAGCAAGCCCGAGTTCGGCGTGTTCGGCCAGGAAATCAAGCGCGTGTCGCTGGGGACCTACGCCGGCAGGCCGATCGCCGAAAGCCTCCAGGACATGACCACGCGCGTGGACTCAAAGCTGCTGGAGCGCTCGATGAGGCTGCTAACGGAAGGCATCCGCCTGGGCGGCGAAATCGCCAACCTGCTTGACGAGGTCGCAGACACGATCAAGTCCGCCAAGGTGCTCAAAAAGGAAATACAGAACGCCACCATCACCTACGCGCTGTTCATCATATTCTCGGCGCTCCTCATCGCCCCGATGCTGTTCGCCGTGTCATTGTACTATTCGCAGATAAACGAGAAGCTGCTTGCAAAGCAGCAGGCCATGCCCGAGCTGGACAAGTCAACTCCCGGGGCGGCAAAGCTGCTTGGCGGCGACTCCCTGGTAAGCAAGTCGTTCTCAAAGAAAGGCCAGTCGATAACATCGACGGACATCCGCAACTTTTCCCTCGCCGCCATCATCATCACGGCGTTCTGCTCGGCTCTCCTTTTGGGCCTCATCCAGAGCGGCAAGGCCGCGCGCGGCATCAAGATGGTCCCCATTTTCGTGCCCGTAGCCGTCGGGGTGTACTTCCTCATCCATTCCCTGATCAACTCCGCGTTCTCGACCATACTCGTCTAGCGGCGCCCTCCCCCATTCTATAGCCGCACGCCCGCCTGCCCCAAAAGCGCC
>JAZDFO010000074.1:0-3909 GCA_043807785.1 Microcaldota archaeon
GCCTGAGCGCAGGCAAGGTTTCTGAATTC
Organism: Microcaldota archaeon; assembly: GCA_043807785.1. Taxonomy (GTDB): domain Archaea; phylum Micrarchaeota; class Micrarchaeia; order Norongarragalinales; family SBBD01; genus JAZDGU01. The sequence continues at coordinate 30 of JAZDFO010000074.1, forward strand.
ACCGCAAGCAACATCGTCTCGTTCGAGAAGACCGGCGACCTGGCGCTCAACAAGGTCAGCGTCGAACTGAAATATTTCGACATGTTCGGCAACTCGGACACGCACAGCTTCGCCATGCACTCCAACGACTACCGCATCGCAAAAAACAGCCTCGGGAAGTGAACCTCCGGGCAATTCGCAAGCTCCAACGGGCCCGGCCAACGGGGGCAGTTGAATAAAACGAAGCTTTTTTATTTAGGGAAAGCGCTAGCCATGATTTCCGCCAATATCAAACAGGGGGATTCCAAATGAGGCTCCAGGTTTTTTTCGCTCTCGCGATACTCGCAACCGTGGCTGCGGCGTCCATGCAGGTGCCGGCAGTAGACGCCGACGGCAAGGGCGTGCTGTCAATCATCGAGTCCCGAGCCGTTTCTGGCAAGGGAGACATTTTCGTCGCGGTCACGCCGCTGATGGGCGTCGACACCCAGCAGTCCGAGAAGCTCGCAGTCAAGATTGCGGCCGAGCAGGCGGCCGTGGACGCCTCCAAGTACGACGTGACGATGCAGATAACAAGCGACGCCGAAATAGTCGACGGCCCCAGCGCGGGGGCGGCGCTTGCGCTGCTTACCTACGCGGAATTCGCGAAAAAAGGCGTCCGCAAGGACATCACGATGACCGGCACAATCGAGAGTGACGGCTCGATAGGGAAAGTCGGCGGCGTATTCGAGAAGGCCATTGCGGTCGCCGCGGAAAAGAAATTCAAGGCGTTCCTCATCCCCCGCGGCCAGGCGATAGCAAACGGAATTGACCTGCGCGAGTACGGCAAAAAGCAGGGCCTGCAGGTAGTGGAAGTCGCCAGAATCGGCCAAGTAATCGAATTTGCGACCAACACGACGGAAGGCAGCGCATTGCAGGTGAAGGAAGAAACCCTGCCGGCGCTAGACCTTTTGCCATACCCGACGACAAGAAAGCCCGAGGCGTTTTCGCCAATCGCATCGGAGCAAATCCAAACCGCCGAGGCACTTCTGGCACAAATCAAGGACAACTCCACGGCAATCGCCATCAGCGCGGCGGATTCGTTGAACACCTCAAGGCAGCAGCTCGCAAAAGGCTACGCCTATTCCGCGGCGAACACCGCGTTTTTGGTCACCCTTGCGCTGGAAGAAACCGCCATGCTCAATGACTCGAAGGAACAGTTTGGCCAGAAATTGCTGGCGCTGCAGTCGCAGGCCGAGGCCATGAAATTCGCAAAGCCGACTCGCGAGAACGCCGAATGGCTCGCGTCCGCGAAAATGCGGTATTACTGGGCGCTGGAAAAAATCAGCGAGGCAAGCGACCGCACTGCAGCCCTCCCCACGGCATATCTCGTCGAATACTATGCCCTTGCAAAGGAATGGCTCTCCGCCGCAGTAAAGCTCAACGCGATTGCGCAAAAAATCGGCGGCGACGAGATAAGCGAGCTGGCGCTGCGCAAGGAAGCCTCAAGGCTCATGGGCGAAGCCGACGCCCTCAAGGCGGACAACGCGCTCGCACAGGACGGCCTTGACAACCTCGCGGCCTCCAAGCTCGCATTCCAGAACTCGGATTACCTCGCCGCGTCGTTTACGCTCCAATTCGTTTTGGCATACGCGGACGCCGACGCAGACACTGACGGCAAGACATACGGCGAAATTTTCAAGGCGCTCTGCGGCGATGCACACGGGGTTGCAGATTGCGTGCCCCAAGAGCCTTACCAGGACGGCTCGGCATGGGGAGAGCTATACGAGGCGCACGGCTACTACTACCTCCAGGAAGCCAACCGCACCGGCGAAGCCGCATACCTGTCCAACTCTCTCAAGATGGTGTACTTGGCGGAGGCCCTCGACGGCCTGATGGCCAACGTGTCAGAGGCCCCAATGGCGACGCAAGGGTCGGCCACGCCCACTCCCGCAGCCAGCGCGCCAGCCAACCCTAAGCTGGGCGTCCAGGTATCCGTTTCCGCTCCCGTACCGGGCCAAAACAACGCGCGCGATATCGTACTGCTCCTCGTGGCGGGAATCGTCGCCCTCATCGCGATACTCGCGTACACCGTCGGAAGGCGCACCACCGCAGATGCCAACGAGAGGAAGGAGGGCCACTCGCGCAGGCTCGACCGCCTCGACGACATGCTCACGGAAGGCAAAATCAGCGAAGCCAACTACGACCGCCTGCGCCAAAAATACACCAAGCTGGCAGGCAAGGAAAATGAGCCGCCGCAGCCTGAGCAACCTGAAGTTCCCGAGCAGCCGCCCGCATGGCAGCAACAGGCAAAGCCGCAAACGTCGGCCAAAAAGCGGGGCGCAAAAAGCAGAAAATAGGCTAGCTAGGGCAGGCTGGCAAAGATGCTAAGTTCAGGCTCAACTCCCGAGTAGGGCGTCGAACCCAAACCTTTTCGACCCTCGGAGCCAGGTTTTAGCCTATTTTGCCTTTATTGGCACTCTTTTTACGTTAACCCATTGACCACCTTTGGCGCTGGCTTGTCCTGCTAAAGAGCTATTTATAGCTTGCTTCAGCTTGAGACTCCCGTCTATCGACGAAAGCGCTTTTGGCAATCAGCTAGGGCTAACGGGATCAATTCCGCTTACATTTTGAGTCACCTTGAGGCATGGATTTCCCCCTCCTTCTCCTGCCTCAAGGGTCTAATTATGATTCGTGCCAAATTTGGCACTGTGATGCCAACTTTTTGTGGCGTCAAGCAAACGGCCAGTATTAACGGCTATTGGCCCCGACTTTTAGGAAAAATCGGTTTGGGAATATTTTCTTGGTTTAACCTGGAGGCGCGGTTTTTACACCATTCTCTACTTTTTCTAGGTACGTTTTTGCGGCAGCGATTCCTAGGTGAAAGCAATTTTGCCTCCAAGCGGCCAACCTTTTTTCTTCACGTATCCACTCCCTTTTTTCCTCCGGGGGGATTTGACTTTTATATTCCAAGATGCGCGTCCGAATTTGCTTGCGTGTCAACCCGCTTTTTTTGCCTTCCCTGCGAATTGCGTTGAACCGGCCCCAGAAGGCGCTTCCATATTGTGTGCCAAAATATTGGCCGTGATAACTTTTTGCCGAACCAAGGGAATTGACGAACCTGCTTGTGGAAAAATTTGCCTCAACCCCCGTTCGCGGTTCAGGGTTATGTTCGGGTAGCCCACTGGGATAAATATCGAGCAAGAATCCTTGGATGCTTTTCATTATTCGATCTGTTTTCGTTCTAGCAGTTACCGCGCCGTTGACAATTCTGGGGAACATGCGGGTTTGTGGTTGGTTTTGCTTGATGGCTTGTGTAATGGCCCTGAGCGTCACCCCTTGGTCTATTCCGTCAATTACCATCACTTGGTTTGTGCCTGGTTTGAGCATTCTTCTGATGTTATTTCTAACACGATTGAGCTCAATTGGACTCATTCTACGTATTGGTATATATCCTTGATTAATTTGACTGACTTTCGGCGTTTTAAGAAAGGAAACCGGTGTTTGACGGGACAGGACATGTAAAACTCCCCTGGTAAATTCTCCTAAGGCCAACGAACCCGCTAATGGGAAAATCAGCTGGACTTTTCTTTGTCCACCCGTTCTATTTGCGGAAGTTGGATTCACCAAATCCGCGATTTGTTCAACTACCTCTTGCGTCTTTTCAACGTAGTCTCCGGGTAAATTCAACCCGTGCCGTCGGGTAAAATGTTCAAGGTTACGCGGTTCGTGTTGGAATCGCTTCACGTTCATAGTTTTCCTTCTATACGTGCTTTCTTTAAAACCGTAACTCCGCACTGTTTTAGGGAATAAACCCGCTAATTTTCACGTTTTTACCTCTTAAAAAATCGACCGAAACCTTTATCTATATGTATGCCCTATAGGGATTATGGAAAAATGGATTACGAGCATACTTTTGCAAGAA
>JAZDFO010000075.1:0-3514 GCA_043807785.1 Microcaldota archaeon
GGACAAGGGCACGGGGGAATTCCAAACCCTGCGATGACGGCGAAACGAAGTTTTACGGAATGTTTAAATAGATATGCGGCGCAATTGGTATCAACGGATTTTGCGAGTGCCACCTTTTTTACACGCTCTACGTTCAAGGGTGTTTTTCCATGGCTGAAATAAAGCCGATGAAAGGGACTCCCACCGTAGGCGTCACGTTCTAGGACGGCGTGGTAATCGCGGCGGACAAGCGCGCGACCATGGGAACGTTCATTGCAGCCAAGGGAGTGGAAAAGATTGCGCTCATTGACGACAGCCTGGCGCTCACTATTGCAGGAGGGGTGGGCGACGCGCAGCAGCTTGTGCGCTGGCTGAAGGCCGAAAGCGAGCTTTACAAGTACGGCAACGGCAAGAGCATGACCGTGCAGGGAGCAGCGACGCTGTTGGCGAACATTCTGCAGGGCAACAAGTATTACCCGTACCTGGTGCAGCTCATCGTCGCCGGCTTTGACAGCAAGCCGCGCCTGTTCGACCTCGACCCGTTCGGCGGCCTGCTCGAGGAGAAGTACGTCTCCACTGGCTCTGGAAGCGTCGTGGCGTACGGCGTGCTAGACGAGTTTTTCAGCGACGAATTGACGGAAGACCAGGCAATAAAGGTCGCCGCCAAGGCGGTGGCGGCTGCGATGAAGAGGGACAACGCCACCGGCGAGGGAATTGACCTGGTGCTTATCACCAAGAGCAAGACCCGCAGGATAACGCCCGAGCAGGTAAACGCACTCCTTGCCAAGTGAAGGGAAGGAAGGCAAAACGCCTTTTGGCAAAAAAAGCCCACAGACAGGCATGGGTTCGCGCAAACGCGCAGGCAGGCAAATGGCGGCCCATGGGCGCACAGGCAAGGGCATGCCATCGTTTTGCTGCGGTTAAGAAAAACAACAGGACATTGCAAGCAGAACAGCTACACGGGAATTGAGGCAAATTAATTCCGGTAAACGCTTTTTCGATTAGGTGCTAAGTTTTGGCAAACAACAGTCTCAAGGAAATACAGGCAAGCGTAGTGGAAGTGCTGCCCAAGGAATGCGAGCTTACCAAAATAGAGGTGGAAGGGCCGCAAGTCGTGCTCTACCTAAAGAACATGCGCGCGTTTTGCAACGACGAGACTCTTATCACGCGCATTGCATCGCACATCCGCAAGAAGATTCTGCTGCGCTCGGACTCCAGCGTTCTGATGCCTCCCGACCGCGCGCTGGCAAAAATCAAGGCGCTTGTGCCAGCAGAGGCCGGGATTACGGAAATAAAGTTCGACCCGGTATTCAACGAGGTCGTCATCGAGGCCATGAAGCCGGGCGTCGTCATCGGCAAGAACGGCTCGGTGCTCAAAAGCATCATCATCGAGACGGCATGGAGCCCGAAAGTGCTGCGCTCGCCGACCTCGCCGTCGGAGGTCGAAAAGGCGGTGCGCAACGCGCTTTTGAACAGCTCCGAGGACCGCAAGAAGTTCCTCAACACGCTGGGAAAGAAGATGCTCGTCGACGAGGGCGGCACCGACTGGGTCAAGATAACCGCGCTTGGCGCGGCAAGGGAAGTCGGCCGCAGCTGCTTTCTGCTCCAGACCAACAACAGCAACGTCCTGCTCGACGTAGGGCTCAACGTGGACTCAAGCGACCCTACGCGCGCCTACCCGTACCTCAACGCCATGGGCCTTGCCCTCGACAAGATTGACGCGGTCATCATCACTCACGCGCACCTCGACCACGCGGGCTTCCTGCCTTACCTGTACGCTTACGGCTACGACGGACCGGTCTACTGCACGCCGCCTACGCGCGACCTGATGGTGCTATTGCAGCAGGACTGCATCAACGTCATCACAAGCGAGGGCAAGAACTCGCCGTACGCGGAAAAGGACATAAAAAAGATGCTCAACCACGTGATTGTCCGCAAGTACGGGGAAGTCACGGACATAACGCCGAAAATAAGATTCACATTCCACAACGCCGGCCACATCCTTGGCAGCGCCATGGTGCATTTGCACATCGGGGAAGGGATGCACAACTTTTTGTACAGTGGCGACTTCAAGTTCGGCCGAACCAACCTGTTCGAGCCCGCGGAAGTGCGCTTTCCGCGCGTGGACACGGTCATGATGGAAAGCACTTACGGCGCGGCTGCGGATGTCAAGCCCCGGCTGGAGGAACACGAGATGCGCCTGGTGCAGACCATCAGGGAGACCATCGCCTCGCGCGGCAAAGTGCTCATTCCCGTGCTTGCGGTAGGCAGGGCGCAGGAAATAATGCTGATTTTGGAGAAGTACATGCACAACGACAACACGACGGTCTACATCGACGGCATGTGCCGCGAAGCCAGCGCAATCCACACGGTCTACCCCGAGTACATGCACCGCAACGTGCAGCGCCGGATATTGCAAAACGACTCGCCGTTCGACAAGCCCATGTTCAAGAGCGCCATCGGCATGGACCGCAAGTCCATCGTCGAAAGCGACGAGCCCACCGTCATCCTCGCCACCAGCGGCATGCTTTCCGGCGGGCCGTCCGTGCAGTTCCTCAAGATGATGGCCGCAGACGAGCGCAATTCGCTGATTTTCGTCGGCTGGCAGGCTGCGATGTCGCTGGGCCGAAAGATACAGAACGGGGAAAAGGAAATCCCGATGCTCAACGAGAACAACAAGCTCGACACTCTGCGCGTAAACCTCAAGGCCACTACCGTCGATGGATTCTCGGGCCACTCCGACCGCTCGCAGCTCATCAACTTCGTGAGGGCCATCAAGCCCAGGCCCTCGAGGTTTTTCATGATTCATGGCGAGGAACGCAAGTGCGAGGACATGGCGCGCACCACCAGCAGGATGCTACACTGCGACGCAAGCGCGCCCATGAACCTAGACAGCACCAGGCTCAAGTAGGCTCGCGCAAATCTTTGCTCAGCTTTTCGGCCTCCGGGCGGTATGGGAAGCATACTCTGGGCATGAGCCCGACGCGGTAGCCGGATCTCTTGAAATAGTCATAGGTATACCCCACACATTCCATCAGTACGTCGCCCGAAGGAAGCGGCCTTGGAAGATATGGGATTAAGTGCGCCTTCGCCATATCTTCAAGTACCCGCACGCGATTGCGAGGAGCAAGAGTGCAATTCGTACCTCCGAGCAGCACAGTCGTCACACCTGCACCCTTGAAAGCTTGGTGGAATTCGGCATAGTCGTACTTTGGAAAATGGGATTGCTGGTGCGTTTTGACAATGAAGATTCTCCTATTTGGGGCAAAACGCACAAACCTTTCACGGGTAACCGCAATGGCGTTTTCCTCCTCCTGCTCGAACACTACTATGGGGGCCTTTGATTTCTGCACAAGCTCTTTCAAACCGGAAACAAATTTTTCATCCCCCTCTGAATAGAAGGGATGCACAATGGCGGCGACCTTGCCGCCCGAGAGCCGTACTGCCTCCTTGAAAGCGCGGCTTGCCATCCATCTGGGAATCTGATTGCCTTTGGACGGCTCCCGCCCCTTGTCAACGCTTGGCACAGACAAAA
>JAZDFO010000076.1:0-6848 GCA_043807785.1 Microcaldota archaeon
CAACCAAACGCTTTAATTCGTTTCCCTCCACAAATCCGTTTTCCTTCACAGCTCCTTTGCGGTGCGTTTTTGATGGCTGAAAAGAAAGTCCCATTCGTCGACCCCGAAACCTGCATCGGCTGCAGCGCGTGCGCCGCAATATGCCCGAACGTCTACGAGATGCAGCCGGAGGGCAAGAGCAAGGCAGTCAACGGCGAGGGCGATTCGCAAGAGAACATCCAGCGCAGCATCGACACGTGCCCCGTGGCTGCCATCAGCTGGAAAGAGAAGAAGTAGCAGTCAATGGCGTTATCCCTATTCCGGGCTGTCCCTTTCCTCCTCGTATTCTTCCGTGTCGTCGGCTTCCCCTTTTTGCGCCGCAGACTTGGCCGGTTTGCCAAAAAATCTCATGCACACGGTGGTTATGAAGTGGTGCCTTCCCTTCTTTACGCCCTTGAGCTTTCGCGTGGCGGTGTAGGGCCTGTGGGCGGACATGACCAGCTTCATCATCTCGTCGCGCTCGGAGATGAACAAGTCGATTCCGCCGCCTATCTTCTTTTCCCTGGTGACGGTGTCGCCGCCCAGCTCGAGCCGGAATTTCTCAGCCGCCTTTTCGACCCGGGCGGAGTCCCCGCGCAGCTGGAGGATTCCCTCGTGGTAGCCGGAGGCAATCTTGTTGCACCTGTCGCACAGCTCGGCTTGGAAGAAGAACTCGAAGTCGAATGCCTTGGGGAATTCCTTTCCGTCACAGGACAGCACGCAGTCAATCCTGCACGGCAGCGACCTTCCCGCGCGCGGCTTGCACTGCAGTTTTGCGCCGGCGATGTCCGCGCTGCCCTTTATCTTGGATGCGGCAAGCGAGGCCAATTCGTCATTGGTCGGCTCGAAATACTCGGTTGCGCGGCGTATCCTCCTGCACCGCGGGCACTCGTCTACCTCAATCCTGTTGGCAAGCTTTGCAGACGCCGTTTCCGACGCGCAAGCCGGGCAAAACGGCCCGACGAACTCCGACGACTGCTCGCGAATGCCGCATTTGGCGCACACTTTGCGCATCCTTTTTTCCATGGCTCCCTTTCCCCTCGTTTTATTATCCCTTCTGGCCTTATAATACAAGAGGGGGAAAGCAAAAATGGAGGATTACGACGAGGAGACTGCCGCGAATTCCGAGCTGCGCTTCCTCACAATAGAGCTCATGAAAATCGCGGTTTCGACCAACCGCGGCTTCGACGCCGTGCTCTGTGAATACTTCGAGAACGCCTACAAGCTCAAAAGCAGACTGCTGATGGAGGAAGCCCACGACGAACCGGACGCAAGAGAGGCAAGGCACTCGCCGCTAAGGCGGTAACGGCAAGGTGCAATCGAACGGGGGGGGGAAGTGCTAGCGAGAGTTTTATAAGCAGGCTTTTCCTGCATGTGCCTTGCTGGTGTTTTATGGACGACATTGACGGCAAGGCGACCTCGATTTCAAGGCTGGCAGTGGCACTGCCATCGTACAAGAAGACTATCGCCTACCTATTCGCGGGCTCGTTTGTCTCCGGTTTCGTGCTGCGGCTGCTCATGGCGCGCAACTCGTTTTCCAACGCGATGCTCAGCGACTCGCTTGTGTTCGGCGGCGCGGAGGGAGTGTTCTTCCTCGGCGTGCCGGCGCTGCTTGCTGGCGTGATTGCCACCGGCGTTGCCCGCAAGGAGGGCTTTGGCCCGCGCCTGAAGCACTTCACTTTCGTCTCGCTCCTGGCTGCCATCGCAAGCTTTTTGTTTTACTTCGCCGGGGCGGTGCTCTACCGGCGCTTTGCCGACCTTGCCACTTACGCGCTGCTGGCGAACTCCGCGGTTTTCCTCATCTGGTTTTTGGCGCTGTTTGTCGGCCTCAACTACGGCTGGAAGTCGCTGGTCATGGCGTCTTTCCATCCCGTCCTCAACCTATCGTTTTTGACCATCTGGAGCTCGTTTCTCATCGCCGGCCTCAACGACCCGTTCATCATACTCGTAAAGTTCGCCGCCTCATCAGCCGTCCTGCTGTTGGGCATGGTGTCGCTGTTTTACATCCTCAACGCGCCGGCCAAGCGCAACTTCGGAGCCTCGACGCTGCAGGTGGCGACGCTGTTTTTCGCGCAGACCGTCTACGGCAAGAAGGACATCGAGGACTTTTTCGCCGAAATCAGCGAGACCACGCACACTACTCTTGGCGGCGTGGCGTTCAAGAGGCGCAACGGCGAATACAAGGCCGTGTTTTTGGTGCCCAACGTGCATTACGGGCCTTTCGGCAACGTCGGCGGCAGCGAGTTCCCCTCGACCATCGCCAACGCGGTCGGTGCCGAGCTCCGCTGCCCGGCGCTGGTGTTCCACGGCACCGCGGGCCACGACCTTAACCCCGTTTACTCGTTTTCGTCATCCCGGCTTGCAAGCGAGTACGTCCAAACCATCCGTGCCGCAAGGAGTTATGACGCAACCGCGTCCTTTTTGCGGCAGGAAAACAAGAACGCGAAAGTGTTCGGGCTGTCATTCGGCCGGCGGCATTCGTCGTTTGTGGCCATGACGCGCGCGCCGCAAAACACTGACGACATTGACCTTCCGCTCGGCATGGCGCTTTCCGGCGCGCTGCACGCAAGCGGCTTTGGCGAAAGCGTGCTTGTGGACATGCACAACAGCAAGTGCGAGGAGCAGAAGATGGGCAGCGGCAGCCCGCAGTTCTTCGAATTCTACGACCTGCTCTCCTCGGTTTCCAACGTCAAGCCCCCAAAGGCTTTCAAGGTAGGCGTTGCAGTGGACCCGCTTATAGGCTTTAACGCCTCCCACGGCATCGGCACTGCCGGGCTCAAGGCAGTGGTGTTTGAAATAGGCGCAAAGCGCGCCTGCCTAATCCTGGTCGACGCCAACAATGTCATGCCGGCGTTCCGGCGCGCGGTTCTTTTAAAAGTCCTCTCCAAGTTCAATTTCACCTACTGCGACGTGCTGACAACCGACACGCACTCCGTAAACAACATTTCCGGCGTGCACAACCCCCTTGGGGCCCACAAGGACAACGACAAGCTCATCCCGCTGATCGAAGCCGCGGTTGCCCTCGCCGTCGCCGACTTGGAGCCGGCAAGCGCCGCCGTGGTAAACCGGCGCACGACGCTTGAAGTCCTCGGAAGCGGCCGCACGCCGGAGCTGCTTTCGACCATAAGCGCGATAGTGAGCATGGCAAAGATTTTCGCGCCCGTGATACTGTTCCTGTCAGTCGTCGTCGCCGCGCTGCTTTTGATTACGATGGGCTGAACGCGGCATGCGGTTATGATTTGCCGAAATCCGGAATGCCGCCGCAGCCGGCGCGGTTCAAATAATTGCCTTATTCGCTATAGGTTTTCTTGAGCTCCTCTTTCTTGCCGCGCCGCCAGCCGGCGAATTCCTTGAAATTCATGCCGAGGTAGGCACAGTCCCTTTCGTCGAAATCGGAGAGCGCAAAGAACAGTTCCCTGCGGTATCCTTCCAGGCCGTGCGTTTTGAGCAGTTGCCCGTATTTGGCGAGGTCTATTGGCGAGCGCAGGAGGAGGGAGAGCAGGTCGATTGTGTCCTTGCGGCCCTTGACCGTGCCTTTCCTGTCGATTTGCGCGCCTTGTTTTAGGACGAGCAGGCTTTCCGCCGATGCGGCCTTGATTCCCCCAATCTTCACCGCGCCGGCAATAACCTCCTCGATTGGCAATGCGAGTTTCGAGTAATGCGGTAGGTAGAGGTCCACGTCGAACTTTTCCATCTTTATCTCGTATTTTTTCAGCCTGTCGTTCTTGTCCACCCTGTAGGCGGATCGCATGCCATCCAAAGCGGCGTATCCCACGGCCAGGTCGAGGTCCTTGCTTTTCTGCGTCCTGGCCCACAGGTAGACTGCCCAGCCGCCGATGACCGTGCAGTCGTATGCTTTCGAGAACTCCAGGAGCGCAGACCAGCTTGCCGCAGTCAGTTCCTCATTCCAGTATTGTGCCAAAAAGCCTCGCCTCGATTGCCTTTAGGAATTCCGCGGCATACCATCCCTTGAGGTTCCACAGGTCCGAAAATATCGCATATTTCGGCGCAACCCCTTTTTTTGAGAGCCTGCCAACGACCGAATCCGGCCGAAGCACGATGACGTTTGGCCTTCCCTTCCTCGCAGGGAACCTCCTTTGGATTTCAGCTGCAGCCGCGTCATCGGCGTATACGAGGACCTCCGAGTAGTCCGCGGGCGTGTCATCGAAAGCCATCCTGTACCCCGAGTACGCGGTGAATGCGGCCCCCTGGGGCATTTCCCTCTCGATTTGCGTCACCTGCTTTTCGGCCCTCGTGGAGTAGACGGTTTTCTTCTCGAGGTTGCAGTGCGTGGCATAGTAGAGCGCCGCCTTGCGTAGGTCGATTAATTTCAGGCCGCGCAGGCGGATTTCCACCGCGCCCATTGCCGCAAGCGGCTTGACTGCACAGTTGACTGCGCTGAGGGAAATTTTGAGCCGTGTGGAAAGCTCCAGCTGGCTCGACGCGCCTTCCTCCAGCAGCGACAATAGCACTTCCTCCCTCCTCGGCATGTTTCTATTTATGACTTCGATAGTATATATATGTTTCTGTTTTTTATGAAATAAGCGGGTTGTTCGTGGTGGGGCGTTGCCCCCGTGCCAATTCTTTCCCCCCCAGCTGCGCTGCTTTTGATTACGATGGGCTGAACCTTAGACTGGATTGCATACCTACAGCCATTCCGTGCGTTTAAGCCACTATAACGAACAGCCCGATGGTGGCGATTGCAATTCCGGCGGCCTCCTTGAGCGACAGGCTCTCGCCCCCGAATGCCAAGGCAAGCAACGCAACGGCGATGGTAGAGGCGTTGAGCACCGCGGTCACCAAAGACACTTTCCCGGAATTCAGCGCCATAAGCAGGCAGGCAAATCCGGCGAGTGAAAGCACGATTACGGCCGCAGCCAAGCCGGTCACGCCGGTGGGGATGCTTGCGCCGCGCAGGAATACCAGCCATGCGGCGAAAAGGAATGCGGCGAGTGAAATTGCGAATGCCAGCAGCGCCGGCCTGTTGGCGTCGACGAGCCTCCCCAGGTCGTTTTTCATGAGCTCCTTGAGCGCGAAGTTGGCGACCGAGAACGCCAGCATTGCCGCAACCGCGTAAACCAGCCACTCTGCCATGACTGCCTTTCTTGAGCCGGGTTTATTAATTTTCTTACCGACCAACGCTGCATGGCACAAGTCATCTATCCTATCGCCGTAACCGAGTCAAAGGCCCATCAAGCCGCCCGGCAGCGCCAGCAGCCATTCGATAGGAGATTCGTGTTCAACGACGAGACCAGCCGTCTTGCGCTTGGGACTACTGGAGAAAATGAGGCCAATCTTGCTGCTTCCGTCGGCAGGTCATTATCGCACCGCATCGCGGGAACCTGCCTCTGCATGGATTCTATGACCACGAATCAGAGCGTGTGACGTTTCACGGCTCCATTGACGTGGTAGAGGAAAAGCCAAGGCTCCTTGCAGCCCTCTGCCGCACGCTAAAGGAACACGGCATCCCGGACGTCGAAGTAGGCGTCGTGCAACCCAATGGGAATTTTGAGGGCCGCGGTTTCCTGCATGCCCTTTCCGGGAGGAAGAAATAACTGCCATTCCAGCCTGTCGCACGGCCGCCTTTTGTCATCGCCGGGAGAATCTGGGGAGAGGACGCCGTTTGGTAAATGGGCGGCACTGCAATGCGCCCCCTTTTTATGCGTTGTCGGGCAGATGCTTGCCCTTGGGGTTTTCGCATGGAGCCAAGCTTTGCGGTGATGTGGGCGCTTTCGTTTGCGTACCTGTACATCGAGCGGCAGTACATGGCCGGCATCGTCCTTGCCGTATTGGCAATCCTTTGCGGGGCCATCCCCGTAACAATCCCTTGGTAGGCGGATATAGTAGGCGGTCATTGAAATGAAACTCGCAATAGTCTCCGACCTGCATTTCGGCTACAGCGACGACGCGCTCCCGCAGGCGCGCGAGGCACTGTTCGCCGCAGCCAAAAAAGCTGACGCCATAGTCATTCCCGGAGACTTGTTCGACACGCGCGTGCCGCGCCAGGAGACCGTCCACGACGCAGTCGAGCTTTTCTCCTCGCTTGCCGCCCAGACCGCCAATAGCACCTCACTCAAGCTTATCGGCAGCGACGGCGAAGAGAAGCCGCTTGCGTGGAAGGGAATCCCGCTGCTGGCAATCCCGGGCACGCACGAGAGGCGCAGCAAGGGCCTGGTCAACGTCATCCAGATACTCGACGCGGCCGGACTTCTGGTGAACTTCCACGCCAGGAAAATCGTCGTGGAAAAGGGCGGCGAGCGCGTGTGCCTGCAAGGACTTGCCGGGCTGCCGGAAGACTACTTGCGCCGCACACTCGAGGCCGCGTCGTTTGCCCCGCTGCCCGGCGCGTTCAACATCTTCGTGTTCCACCAGAGCCTTTCCGAGCTGTTGCCCTATGAGCGCGAGGACTTCGCCTCGCTTTGTGAGATGCCCGCCGGATTCGACCTCTACATCGACGGCCATGTCCACTGGTGCAACGAACTGAAAAAGGGCGGCAGGCGGCTGCTCGTGCCGGGAAGCACGGTAATCACGCAGATGCGAGCGCGGGAAGAGGAGGCCAAGGGATACTATTTGTTCGACACAAAGTCGGGAGAGGCAAAATTCGAGCACATCAACAGCAGGCCGTTTTTCCTCGTCGAAGAGGAATTCAAGGGCGCGCAGGCGGAGCAAGTCGTCTCCGGCATAAGGGCGCGGCTAGCGGAAGTCGCCGCAAAGAACAACGCCATGCCGCCGCAGGTGCGCGTCGTCGCCAAGGGCACATTGGCAAGGGGCGTGACCTCGTCGTCAGTTGACCTCGAGCCGCTAAGGAAAGAATTCCCAGGGCTGCAGCT
>JAZDFO010000077.1:0-2798 GCA_043807785.1 Microcaldota archaeon
GACCTTGTCGTGGCAGTCGAACGCCAGCCTACTGCAAGCCATGTTGAAAAAAGCCTGCGCATCGAGCTTCCCATCGCGAAAAACAACCGCCTGCGCACGCTTGGCAGCGCCGCGCTGGACTTGTGCTTTGTCGCAGCTGGCAGGTTCGATGCCTTCTTTTGCACCTCGATTTTCGCGTGGGACGTCGCAGCCGGCGCTCTCATTGTCAGTGAAGCCGGGGGCAAGGCTGGAGTCCTGGGCACTCGCGCCGCTGGCACTAAATTCGAGTTCTCGCGCGAGCCTTTCGGCTTTGCGGCGGGCAGCAAGCCGGTTTTCGGCGCGCTTGCCAGGGCGCTGCAGAAAAGTTAGCCTTGCGCCCGCTTGTTTTTTGCGGGAATTTTTTCTGCTGCCAACTGCTCTTGTGCAAAGGCTTGTGATAGCCGAAAGTCGGTGTCCATCAGTGCCTTTATGCGGGGGTTTTCCACGTTTAGTTTGAAGAGTTCGGCCCTTCCGATGTCCCGCGTCTTTTTTATGAAGCCTTCCTTGAGCAGCTGGCTCCAGATGGAATCCATGGTTATTCTCGAAACGCCGGCTTCCCTTGCCACCTGCGTCTTGGAGTAGTCAAACGACGGGAACATCAGGAAGAAATCCAGTGCCCGCACGTACGGGCTGTCCCCGAACGTTTCTACAAACGCGCTCGTCTTAGCCTCCATCATTGCCATCTCATCAAGCCGTCTGCATCTTCGCTGCCTTGACGGTGTTGCGCAGCAGCATCGCTATCGTCATCGGTCCCACGCCTCCTGGCACGGGCGTAATCGCACTCGCCTTCTTACAGACTTGCGCGAAATCCACGTCGCCGACGAGAATCTTTTTGGAGACCTTTTCGACTCCCGGCACGTCTTCTTTCACGGTCGGGCCGTCGAGGCGGTTGATTCCCACGTCAATGACCACCACGCCGTCCTTGACCATGCCTGCAGTGATTAGCCTTGGCTTTCCGACTGCCACGCACAGCACGTCGGCCTGTCGGGTAATTTCCGCAAGGTTTTTCGTGTGCGAGTGGCAGATTGTGACCGTCGCATCGCGGTTGAGCAGCATGAGCGCCAGCGGCTTGCTTACCAGCAGGCTTCTTCCAACCACGACGGCGTGCTTTCCATTCAATTCAATGCCGTATTCCTCGAGCAGGCGGATTGCGCCTTCCGGCGTGCACGGCACGAGCCCCTCGTCCCCCTCCAGCAGGCGGCCCTGGTTGCACGGGTGCAGGCCGTCGACGTCCTTTGCCGGCAGAATCGCTCTCCTGACCTTCCTTTCCGAAATGTGCCTTGGCACCGGGAACTGGACTAGTATCCCGTGGACCCCGCTGTCCCGATTCAGCTTCTCAACCAAATCCAGCAGCTCTTTTTCCGTTGTTTGCGCGGGCAGCAGGTATTCCTGGGAGCCCAGGCCGAGTTCCTTGGCCTTCCGTCCCTTGCCCGCAACGTAGACCTTCGATGCCTCGTCGTTTCCCACCAGGACTACTGCGAGAGTCGGCAATACTCCCTTGGCCTTGAGCTTGCCGGCCTCTTCCTTGACTTCGGCGAGCACCTTCTCCGCGATTTTCTTTCCGTCGATGATTGTTGCCATGAGCGCCTCCCCCTGTGGTTTAGCAATTAGCCTTAGCAATTTGAATTGTGCGCGCTGGCATTATTATTGTTTTTGGGGGTTTGCCGGCTTTGCCTTCATTCGCCGTCTTGGGCGAACAGGTCGCGCAGCCGGGCGCTTTTCGCCGCCGGCTTTCCCGAAATCTCGCTCAACGCGGTTATGCGCGCGTCGGTTTCCACGAGTGCCGAATCGTAGCCGCGCTGGAGCTCCAGGTATGTCCCGTAGCCAATCCCGCCTTTCATGTACTTCTTGCGCGATTCGGCGACTTGGCCCAGGATGCTCTTCCTTTCCTCCTTGCGCTCCTGCAGCTCGTCGTCGGCCTTTTCCCGAAAACCCCGCGCATCGCGCTTTTTCGGGTGCAAAAACCACCTGCCTTGCGGTGGCGACAAGTCGAGCACTTTTTTTTTCCACGCGAGGTATATTAGCAGCGCCGCGAGGGCCGCGATGAGGATGTCGAGCATGGAATCGAATCCCGAACCATCGCCTGCCATGGGTGATTCTCGGCGGAGGGCGAATATAAACATTCTTGCGCCGCGTTTTTGCCGATGGAAACCTTTTTTATTGGCTCGCGGCTGGATTAATGCAGTACTGCTGCAGTAATGAGAAGAGGCGGTGAAATGGGCGTTCTCGAGTCGCTGAAGGAATCCTATTTTTCGGTTGAGGACAAGTATTACGACGCCATGGACTACCTCGAGCATAATGTTGGTGTGCCCGTGTATGACTATTTCATAAATCCCGTGGAAGGAAAAGGCATCCCGTCAATGCCATTGGCGATACTGCTTTTCCTGTTGGCAATAGGCGGCGCGGCGTTCGCCGCAATGTCGCTTTTCCCGCCTACCGCGACTTTGACGGTAAATGTGCTGCAGGCCGGCTCGCCAATTGAAGGCGTTCCCGTGACGGTGTACCTTGACGGCAAGGAATTCAAGACCGTGCAATCGAACGCCGACGGGGTGGCGTTGTTTGAGAAGGTTCCGGTCGGGCGCACGGCGACAATCCGCATAAGCAAGGAAAGCTTCGAGCCCTTCGAAAAGACGCTGACCATCGGCCGGCAGCCAAGTTCCATTACAGCCAGCCTGGAGTTCTCCACCAAGGAGCCGGAAATATTCAAGGCCACCATTCGCGTGCTTTCAAGCGACGGGCCCGCGCTGGGCGGCGTGTCGGTTTCGTATACCGATTCGGCT
>JAZDFO010000078.1:0-3307 GCA_043807785.1 Microcaldota archaeon
TCGTTGGCGAGGGCTTCCTCGAGCTTGAGCTTCTTGTCAAACGCGCTCATGATGGCCGCCAAAGCTATGTTGCGCAGTGCCACGTCGAGGCGGCGCTGCGGCGAGATGTCGACGGCGAGCTGGTAGCTGATGCCCCCGAAGCGCACGCGCGTGACGTCTTCAAGCGGCGCGGCGTTCTCGATGGCCTTGATGAGCAGCTGCACAGGGTTCTGGCGGGTTTTGTCGGCGGCGATTGAGAAAGCGCTTTGCACGGCGCGGATGCACTTGGTCTTCTTGCCCGAGAGCTTGCCGTGCGTACGGATGATTTTGCCTCCCAGCTTTTCGCCCGTGCCTCCGCGCATGAGCTTGTTGATGAGCCTCTCGACGATGTTGACCTTGCCTTTCGCGAACTGCGTGTTGCCGTGCCTGCCGAAAGTGTGCGGGTACGACAGCGGCCGCAGGCTGATGTACTTGGCAAGGCTTGCGTCCTTGATTTCGACGTTGTAGTCGTATATTCCAAACAGCTTGTTTTCCATTGGTTTAATGCACCTTTTAGCCTTCTAGCGCTTGGGCTTCTCCTTCTTGCCCTTCCTCAGCTGGTCAAGGTTGATGCCGTTGACGGCGACGACCTTGTAGCGGATGCCGGGAATGCTCCCCATCTGTCCGCGCTGCGAGCCGCCTAGCCCTGCGATGGTAACCTCGTCGTGCTCCTCGATGAAGTTGATGGCCTTGTCGCGCGGGCAGTGCGCGCCGACCTTCTTGCCGTTCTTGATCAGCTGCACTTTCACGCACTTGATGATGCCCGAGTGCGGCTGCTTTTGCTCCTTGCCCTCCTTTTTCAGCACGATGCCTTTTGCAAGCGGCGCTCCCTCCAGCGGGTCGAACTTCTCCTTGAGCCCGAGCGCCTTGCGCTTCCACTTCTTGCGCAGCCAGCGCAGGTTCTTGCGCCTGCGCTCGAGTATCCTCCCAGCGAATTCTCCGCGTGCCAAAACAACTCACCTGCATAATTTTAATGGAATTTTTTTGAATTTTTTGATAAATTTCTCATAATTTCGAATGCTACGCGCGCAGCACCACGCGCACCTCGTCGTAGCCGAAGTAGCGCTTGCCGAAAATCTTGGCCTTCTTGATCTTTTCGCCGTTGCGGCCGATTGCGATGCCGCGCTGGGACTCGTCGACCACCACATCGAGCCTTTTTGCGCCGCCTTCGCCGCGCTCGACGTAATCCTTCACCAGCGCGGGGGAAAAAAGCGAGTTGAAGAACTGGCGGTAGTCCGCCGAGCCGGCGATTACCTCCACGTTCTTGCCCAGGCGCTCGCGCAAGCGCGCGATGTTGCTTCCGCCGCGGCCGATTGCCTTGCCAACGTCGGCAGCCTCGACGACGAAGAACATGGTCTCGGGCGTGCAAACCACGTCATTGGCCCGTGCGCCGGTAAGCTGCTCTAGGGAATTGAGCAGCTGGAGTTCCTCAAAAGATAGCTTCATTGTATTTCCCCGGTCTTTGCCGCCTCCAAAATCCCGGATTCGCCGGCGTCGATGACGCTCAACGCGCTTACGGGGAACGGCTTGCCGCAGACAGTGCCCAGATCTATGCTCGTCCCGTCGAATTCCACGACGGGCACCTTGGCGATGCGGCAGTAGTGCTCCAGGTCGCGGCGGCTCTCGCGGGCCATGTTCTTTGCCACGACAACCAGCTTGGCCGACCCGCCCAGCGCGAGCTTGAGGGCCCGCTCCGTGCCCAGCTCGGCCTTGCCGGCGTCGACGACCATCCTTACCGACTTGTTCAAGTCCATTTTATGCACGCACCAGTGAATCGTTGAAAGGGAGCAACGGCGCCATAAAGAGCGGTTCTCAAGCCCCTGCCGGCTTACTCCCCGCAAGCTATATGCCGCAGGCGGTTTAAAACACTTGCGAACAGCCCTGCCCCCGCCAAGCCAGCCAAAGAAAAGCAGGCAAAAGCAAAGCAAGCCCAAGCAGGCACAATGGCAGGCACTGCGCAACGCTGGCGCAACGCCGAAAGCCTTTAATAAAATGCGCGCGGTACGGTAGTTCATGGCAAGGCGCGGGCAGACCTCGTTGGAATACCTGATGATAGTCGTCGCGTTCATAATCGTCATCGTAGTGGTGTTCATGCTCATACGGGGCAACCTCGTCGTCAACGCAACCGGCAATGCGGCGAACAAGGCAAACCAGTCGCTCTATAACTCCAAATCATACCTGTTTTTCGACAATTTCGACACCGGAAGCTCGGCAAGGTGGCAGACCAAAAGCGGGGTATGGCAGGTCGCAGCGCAGGAGTACCTGCAGACCCTCACGACTCAAGACGTATTCAAGCTCTCAATCGCCGGGGACGCCGGCTGGTACAACTACGCATCAGAGGCCATGATGATGAAAACGGAGAGCGCACAAGGAGGCGGGCAGTTCATCGGAGGCGTATCCGCGAGGGTGAACCCGGACACGCTTGCCAGGTACTCTTGCTATCTCTCCAGCGACGGCGCAATCCAACTATTGAAATTCAGCAGCCTCTCCGATTATGCGCCGCCGCTGGCAGCCGGGACAGTAACCTATTCGGAGGGCATGCACAGCCTGGCGATAACGGTTACGGGAGATTCCATTGCCTGCTTCTACGACGGGCTTGCGGCGGCAAGCGCCACCGACGCGGAGCTGGTCACCGGAATGACGGGCATCGACGCGTACGCCGCAACCTCGGTAGACGAAATCCGCGTCTGGAAAATCGACGGCCCCGTGCCGACATTTTCCGAAATCCCGACCGCCATTCCAACGCCAACCCCGCTGCCTTCGCCCAGCCCATCCCCCACGCCAACGCCCACCGCCGGCCCGTGCATTTCCGAAGGCGGCTCATGCAAGGCCGGAAGCTGCGCAGACTATTACGATTGCGCGCCACAAGCCGGCTTGTGCGCCGCCTCCGAAGATGAATTTTCCTGCTGCACCGGCGCCTGCGTTGCGCCGCCGGCAGTCAGCAGCGTGCAGTACTCGGACGTGACATGGGATGCCGAATGCAAAGTGAATGCGACAATCACGTGGGACACCGACGTGGCTTCAGACTCAATGATAGAAGTAGGTTTTGACGCCGACTTCACTTTTAACTCGACCGTCAATTACACTTTAACGACCAGCCACTCGCTTACGGCCACGTTGCAAGAAAACACCGACATTTTCCTCAAGGCATGGAGCTGCCTGCCTGCCCCAAACGGCGCAGCATGCGGCAACAGCTCCGGCCAAATGATACACTCGACAGACATTGCAGAATGCGACTACGGCGGAGGAAGCCCGTTGATTGTCGCCATCATGAAACCGCTCTACCATA
>JAZDFO010000079.1:0-3875 GCA_043807785.1 Microcaldota archaeon
CCGAGGTGGTAAGTAAATGAACTATGCTGGATTGGATGTGCACAAGGATTTCGTGCAAGCGTGTTTTATCGACAAACACGGAAAAACTCTTGCAGAAAAGAAGTTCGAAACAACCGCAAGGGGCTTGAAGCACCTGCAAAATCAAGTGCATGGCATGCGCTGCGTAATGGAAAGCAGCACCTCGTGCTATCCCGTCTACGACGCCCTGAAAGAATCAAATGTGCGGGTGCGGGTCGCGCACCCGCTAAAAGTCAAGGCAATAGCCTACGCCAAAACAAAAACCGATAAAATCGACGCACGCATGCTCGCGCAACTCGAACGCGCCGACTTGATCCCCGAATCACACATACCGGACAAGCTCACACGCAAAGAAAGAGAACTCGTAAAACAGCACGTTTCGCTCGTGGAACACCGGACCGCGGAAATCAACAAAACCAAGGCCCTGCTGTTAAAGCACGGCGTAAAAACGCCGTGCCCGGACTTCAAAACAAAACGCGCGTTAAAAATTGCGGAACGCCTTGCGCCAGAAAACGCAAAATTCCTCGTGCATCAGAACGCAGAGCTCATTCTTTTCTTGAACGAGCAAATCAAAAGCGTCGACGCATGCATTCAAGAGCAGGCAGAACAAAACGCCGACGCCGTCTTGCTCAAGACTATTCCGGGAATGGGCTGGTTTTCTGCGCTGATGTTATCCGCTTTCATCGATGGCGTGGAACGCTTTCCTTCGGAAGCCCACTTGGCCAGCTACTGCGGGCTGACTCCGTCGGTTTACCAGAGCGGCAATGCCCCTGCCAAGACTGGCAGGATGTCCAAGCAGGGAAATTCCTTGCTTCGCTGGGTGCTGGTGCAGGACGCTTGGGCGGCGGTGATGCACTATCCTGTTTTTCGGAAAATGTTCCGGAAGAAGTCGAAAAAAATTGGGGTGAAAAAAGCCATTGTGTGCGTTGCGAGGAAGCTCTTGAAAATAGTGTTCGGGATGTTGAGTAGGAGGCAGGCTTTCAATGAAAGCCTGCTGGTCGGGAGAGGGAGGGCGGGTAGCTCTGCGAAACTTTGAAGGCTTTGACCTTCTTGCTTAGATTGAGCACAGCCCTCCTCCGGTCGACTCGTCAAAATGCAGCGCGAGACTGCTTATAGAAGTAAGTCGCGGAGGACCCTCTCCCATGCTCGACATTAAAAAGCCAGGTGGTTTAAAATGTTTTGAAAGAGGCGGCCTTTTTCTCATAGAAGCTTCTCGTCTGCACGCGCCTTCATTGTGGCCACTTCGTCGGGGGAAAGGCCGGCCCCGAGGTAAACCCTTAGTTTCGCTACTTTCCCTTGCCGGCGGTAAGAATGAGCCAAGTAGTACTTCTTTTTACCGCCATTCGTGCGAACCTCGAGATGCATGCACCAGGTAGGTGACTACAAATATATTAATGTTTCTATAGATATGACTACGTTGGTAGGTAAAGACGCCTGATACCAGCCAGCAGCTCGTCGCTCTTCCCCCTCGCTGTGCCCCTGGCTGGGCGTATCCCGCCAGCTGAAAATCCGTTGCCCGCCGGTTAAATCCTACTTTTCCTACTTGTATGAAAAGCTTATATATCTGGGGCGCCCCCGCACTTTTTTAACCTCGGAGGCGTAAATCACTGAGTTGATTATATGCCCGCGTTCATCTCGACCTGCCGCAAGCCGCGCCAGCTTACGCGCTCTATTGCGCGCCTGCTTTCACTGTTCGTCGGCTCGGGGTACGAGAACCGCGGCAAGCGCAGCGTGGCGGAAGTCATGTCGCGCGCGGGCGGGAAGGGCTTCTCGAGGGTGGCGTTTTTGCACGAGCGCCACGGGGCGCTCTCTTCGATTGAGTTTTACGAGGAAAAGGCCGGCTGGCTGCCCGAAATCCTTGAGGTAAAGGCTGCAAAGGTTGCCGAGTCGCGGCATAGGGTGCCCAAAGAGATGCTCGTGCGCGCAAGCGACGCGGTTGGGGAGAAAATCGCGGGGCTTTTCGCGGTTGAGGGCTCCAAGGTCGAGGGCATCGAGCCGGACGAGTGCGCGCTTGAATTGTTTTCCTCGGAGAAAATCGATTTCTTTTCGCGTGGCGAGCTGCGGCTGTCGCTTTCCGTGCGCTTGCGCCAAGCCGAAGCCCATGCCTGAGTTTTATATTCCTTTGCGGCGTTGTGTCTAGCATGGACCCGCAGGCACAGAAGGCTTTCGACAAACTAAACGCCAAACTCGAGCTGCTCAACAAGGATGTGGCGGCGGCAAAGGCGTCGCTCGACGAGCTCTCCGACTTCGACGAGAAGGTCGAAAACGCCATAGAGTCGAAGGTTTTCGAGATAAGGGGCATCGCTTACATCACCCTCATCATCGTTTCCGTCCTGCTGGCGCTGGTCATCGGCGCGCTGCTGCGCGCGTACATGGGGTAGGGGTCTTCATGCAGTTTCCCGCAATCGTGTTGAACTTCAAGGCCTACCCGGAATCCGGGGGCGAAAACGCGCTCAAGCTCTCTTTGGCGGCCAAGAGGCTCGCGGACGAGAATAAGAAAACCGTCGTGGTGTGCCCGCCTAATGTTGATGTTGGGGCGGTCGCCTCGAGGTTTGCTTCCTCCCCTTATTTCTCCGTCTTCGGCCAGCACGTGGACTCCTGCAAGCCGGGCGCGTTCACCGGCAGCATCCCCGCAGAGGCACTGCTTGCCGCGGGTTGCAAAGGCAGCCTGCTTAACCATTCCGAGAAGAAAATCGGCTTGGAGGCAGTAGGCAAGGCAGTGGCACGGGCAAAGGAAGCTGGCCTTTACTTGATTGTCTGCGCGGATTCCGTTGACGAGGCGAAAAAGATCGCCGCGTTCCATCCCCCGTGCATTGCCGTAGAGCCGCCGGAATTGATTGGCTCGGGCATTTCGGTAAGCACCGCAAAGCCAGAAATAGTCGTTGAATCGGTGAGGGAAATCAAGAGAATCGACAAAAGCATCGCAGTGCTGGTCGGCGCGGGCGTGTCGAACGCCGCGGACGTAAAGAAGTCCATCGAATTGGGCGCGCAAGGAGTGCTGCTGGCAAGCGCGTTTGTCAAGGCCAAGAACCCCGGGAGGCTGCTCGGGGAGATGCTCGCAGTACTCTGAATTCATTTGCAGAGCGATTTGAGCAAGTTCCCTTCTCCGCACACGAATTTGCTAAGGCGCTTGCATTGTGCCGACTCTTCGCCTGCGCACATGGCGACGCAGCATGAGGCAATGAATTTCTTGTCCGCATCAAAGTAGAGCCGGGGGCAGTCCTCGCAATTCATCTGGGGGACGTAGACTTGTTCTCCCAATCCATCTTGGCAAGCATAGATGGCAAATGCGGAAATGCGGTCTGAGCACAATTCTGGCACTGGTTGGGTTGTTGCGGGACCAACAGTTGGCGCCGGCTGGCTCGTCGGGGCGGAAAGGCAGCCGGAAAAAAGAAGGCACAATAGCAATGCACTCGCATGATAACCGGGGTTCATCCACAAATACCTCAAGTAATTAATTGGACTCCGTAGATTGCGGCGTGCGCCTCGTCGAGCTTCATCCAGCTTATCGCCGAGCCGTTGACTGGCCAGGCGTCGTAGTCGCTGCCGTTGAAGTAAAGGTGGTCGACGATTGTCTTGTTGGAGTCCACGGCAATGCCCGCGCCGGAAATCTCCGTCAAATTGACGAAGCTGTCGAGGCCTATTGTCTGGTTTGCCGACATGTTGGCGTAGTAGCCGGAGACGAAGAGCCTGCCTTCCATGCGGTCGAGGAAGCTCGGGCCCTCGCTGGAATTAACGTACCACTTGCGCAGTGTCGCGTTGTCAACCGCCTCTGCGCCGTAAACCGTGCCGTTCGCCCTTGCGATGACGCGCTTGACAAAGCCATTGGTGTTGAGGGGGTAGAGCGGGTCCTCGAA
>JAZDFO010000080.1:0-5241 GCA_043807785.1 Microcaldota archaeon
GGCTGGGTTTCTCCCACATGCACTTCGAACCGATCGACAACAGGGTTCGACGGGTATCCGAACGCTACGGCGCCCGATGGGAAAACTTTCCACTCCTAAAAAACTTCGGGAGCTGGATTATTGGTGCGGGAATGTATAAAATCGACATCCAAAAAGCGCTCGAAAAAATGCAGGCCAAAGGTGCGCCAAACGCATAATATATGCCGGCGCGCTACAAGCGAAGTGAGCTGAATGCCAAGAAGGGTTCTGCGGCCGCCTAAGGAAGCGAACTGGGAAAAGGCCGGCACCCTGATCGAACGCACCCAGGCTCTCGGAAATTTGGTGCGCTCGCTAGGCGAGTGGGACACTGATGAACTGCGGGAAGCGGCACGGCTGCACGAGAAGTTCATGGAAAAGCACAGCATTCCTTTCCGCTATGCTGCCGTGGTCGGGGGAAGGTTCATGTTTCCCCTCGTCCAAAGGCTCATGAATCTAGAGGACAGGCACAAGCGCAAGGTAGATTTCAACGATTTTCTTGAAATGCTGCCGGGCATAAGCCGAAGGCAGATGATAGAACACCCTGTGCTGACGGATTTCTGGCATTCGCAGAATTTAAGGAAAAGGCCGTTTAACCTAACCGAGCGCCCGGGCTACCGCGACATCGACGTGTACACTTTAGGCATTCCGGCAGAGCAAGCCAATTTCTACAGGGAGCGGACGAAGGGAAAGCGCATAGACTGGAGGGCTGCGAGAAAACTGGTTCCAAACCGTCTCAAGGGCCTCAAAACGCTGGACTTCCACGGCCACGCCACCGACAGGGAGCTGGACGAGGCGGGATTTGTCTACGCCGAGGACGTCAATTCCATACCGGGATTCAACGTCAAAGCCAACCCGGACAACCCCCGAGCCGGAAGGCACCTCGCCGCGCTGTTCTATAGGGTGGCGGTCAGCAAGGCAATCGGCGCAACAAGCGGCCGACAGGACGCGTCAGAACGGCTGCGAGAGCAAGATGAAAAGCGGTTGCTTGAGCGGGTCAAAAAACTGCCTTCCGCAGAGCATGTGAGGGAATTCAACACCGCCCTCGATTGGCTTCTCCGGTTCCACGCCCATAGGATGCTTTATCCAAGGTTCCGCGGGAAGTGGTACGGCTTCGGGGAATACGCGAGGATGATGGAGCCGGAGTCCGGCAACGCTTAAAAACTGCCCGCGATTAATCCCCGCATGGGACTGCGCCACCACCTGCATAGGCAAGTTATCAATCACCGCTCGCCGGTCACGCGAAACGAGGTAGCCGCCGACGCGGTGTTCTTCGTCGCGGGTGCATTGCTCTCGACGCTGGCGGCGTTCATCTTCGACATCCACTGGAGCTTCTACCCCGGCAACACCATCTTCCCGCCCAACAAGCACATTTTCACGAGCATGGACCCGTATTACTTCGCCATCCTCGTCGGAGGAATCCTCGGGATATTCATCGCCAAGCTCGTGCTCTTGGGCGTGCGCGAGGACAACGAGGAGGTCTTGGAGCCGCGGGGTTAAAGCGAAGGAAGAAATAGCCGGCGCTGCTGGATTGGTTTGCATGACTAGGATAATTCTCGCAAGGCACGGCATCACCCGCCACAATTTCGAGGGCCGTGTACAGGGCAGCCTGCAGACGACGCTGATGGCAAAGGGCGTGAGGCAGGCCAAGCTTCTTGCAAAACGGCTTGCGGGAGAACGGATTGACGCGGCGTACTGCAGCAGCCTTACCCGCGCGGTGCAGACCGCGCAGGAGGTCCTCAAATACCACAAAAGCCTGAAATTGTGCAGGCTGCGCGAGCTCAACGAGAGGAGCTTCGGCATCGTAGAGGGGCTGACGTTTGCCGAAATCGCGAAATACCCAGGAATACTTAGCGAACAGACCGGCCGCGTCGATCACCGCTATGCGCCGGAAAAAGGCGAGAGCTGGCAGCAGGTCAAGACAAGGGCAATGCGCGCGGTAAAAAAAATCCTGTCCGCGCACGGGGGAGAAACGGTTTTCGTCGCCGCGCACGGGGGCACAAACCGCATGATTTTGGCGGGCCTTACGGGGCTGCCGATTCAAAAGGCGTTTGTTTTCCGCCAGCACAACGCATGCATTAATATCATTGACGTGAGAGAAAATGGAATTGTGCGCGTGGAGGCAATCAACGACACGGGGCACTTGCGTTGACCGAGCGATTCTTAAAATCTGCCCTATAAAATTTTTCCACAAAAGGGATAAACATGAAACCTTACACGAATGCCCTTATGGGCGCATTGCGGGAAATGGAGGAGTTGAAACAACAGCGAAAGCCTATTACCGTGGCCAGACAAAAGGCAAGCCCTCTGGAGGTCCAGAAAAACCGGCAGCTTGACGTTGAAGAGCGTTGGCTACTCGAGCGGCTGCCAGAAAGAGTTCGGGGCGTAGCTGAAAACGATATGCTCACCACGTTCCATCCCGACGACTTGCCCCAGTTCCTCAAGGAAAACCCCATCCAGGGACTCCACGATTCCATCGAATACCAACAGCGCCTTCACGCCAAAGTGCAAAGTGTGCTCGGAGAGCGCTACGACCTCAGTCACTTCGAAATGCATCGGCTGGTTTTGAGACTGGCGGAACTTAAGAAACGGGGACGGCTGCAAGACTGGAGGCAGGAAATCGATGCGCACTTCGAGGAAAAATGGCCCACGCAAAAGTAAAGCCATAAAAACATTGGCGCGCTCATAGTCTTGCGCTGATTGAAGCTGGTTGCTTATTTCAACACTAGGTGAACCGCAGGGATGGAGAAGTCGGATTATCTCAACAGGAAAGTCAAGAGCATTGAAGTCGGAAAAAAGAGCGTCAGCGACCTGCTTTACGCCATGCAGGAGACGGGATTCCAGGGCAAGAAGCTCGCGCAGGCCGCGCAAGTGTGGCAGCAGATGGCCACCGACGAGGAGACCACGATATTCATGGGCTATGCGGGCAGCATGAGCACCACGGGCATGCACAAGATAGTCCGGTGGCTCATAGAGAACCGCTTCATCGACGTGCTGGTCTCCACCGGCGCCAACATCAGCGAGGACATCTTCGAGGCCATGGGCCACGCGTATTACCAGGGAACCCACACCGCCGACGACGTGGACCTGCTCAAAAACCAGGTCAACCGCTACTATGATGTTTACGCCGACGAGCTGGAATACCGCAAGATGGAGTGGCTGATTGTCGACTTCCTTGAAACGCTCGACGAAAAGAAGAATTACTCGAGCGCGGAATTCCTCTACGAGTTCGGGAAGTTCCAGAGCAAGAAAAAGATTCCCAGCATCACCGAGGCGGCCTACCGCGCAGGCGTTCCCGTGTTTTCCCCGGCGATGGCGGACTCAAGCTACGGCATTGCCGCGTACCTGCTTGCCAAGGAGAAAAACAAGCACATAGTGGTCGACCAGATGAAGGACTTCGTGCAGCTTGGCGAAATCGGCGAGAAAAGCAAGAGCACGTCAGTAATCTACATCGGGGGCGGCGTGCCCAAGGACACCATCCAGCTCGTGACTATCATGAAGGATTTGGGCCTTGGCGGCGAGAAGATTTACCCTCACAAGTATGCCATCCAAATCACGGCGGACTCTCCGCAGTGGGGCGGGCTTTCCGGCTGCACGTTCGAGGAAGCCACCAGCTGGGGCAAGATTGACGAGAAGGCGGACAAGGCGGTGTGCTACTGCGAGGCGACGATTGCGCTGCCCATCATCTCGCACGCGCTTGCCGAGAGGGTAAAGGAAAAGCGCATGGGGCCAAACTTCTCGTGGCTGCTCAAGTAGCGCACAGATGGCGCGCAAACCGTAAAAACGAAACCGTGAAACAATCAAATAATATACAAACCGCGCTCTTGCTTGTCGAAAGGCTTGCGGGGGTGCGCATGCTCCGCTAAGACGGGGGAAGTGAAAGCAAATGGGATTCGACAAGCTCGGCATCAAGCCCGAGTTGCTCAAGGCAGTCACGGAGGCAGGCTTTAGCGAGCCGACGCCGATTCAGGAGCACGGCATTCCCGTGATGCTGTCCGGCAAGGACGTCATCGCGCAGGCGCAGACCGGCACCGGCAAGACAGCCGCATTCGCCATAGGCATACTGCAGAAGCTCGACGCCGCAAAGCACGTCGAGGCAATCGTTTTAGTGCCCACGCGCGAGCTTGCGCTCCAGGTTGTGACGGAAGTCAAGATGATTGGAAAGCACTCACGGCATTCCGTCGTGGCAGTCTACGGCGGCGAGAGCATAGAGCGCCAGATACGCGAGCTTGCGCACGGCGCGCAGGTCGTCGTCGGCACGCCGGGGCGCTTGCTTGACCACCTCGAGCGGCGCACGCTCGACCTTTCCAAAGTCAAAATTGTCGTGCTCGACGAGGCCGACCGCATGCTGGACATGGGCTTCATCGACGACGTCAAAAGGATCCTCATGCATGCGCCGCAGGAGCGCCAGACAATGCTTTTTTCGGCGACGATGCCGGGGGGGATAGTCGGGCTTGCAAAGCAAACCATGCACGACCCGGTGGTGGTCAACGTCAGCGAGGACAAGATTGCCGTCGACAAGATAAAGCAGTTCGTCGTGGTAGTCGACCCGCGCGACAAGGTCTCGGCAATACTTGCTCTGTTAAAATTGAAAAAGCCTGCCAAGGCCATAGTGTTCTGCCGCACGAAATACGGCGCAGAGAGGCTCTACCACACGCTCGAGCGCCACGGCTACCGCGCAATCAGCCTGCACGGCAACCTCACGCAGTCGCGGCGCGAAAAGTCGCTCGACGAATTTAGGGCAACCCCAAACATCATACTCGTGGCGACCGACATCGCCGCGCGCGGGCTTGACATCGTCGACAACGGGATGGTCATCAACTACGACTTGCCGGAGGAGCCGGACGCTTACGTGCACCGCATCGGCCGCACCGCGCGCGCGGGCCATGAAGGCGAGGCGGTTAGCATCGCCGGCAGCATACAGGAAAAGAACTTCGTCATGGACGCGTCGTACAAGGCCGGTTCCACGGTCAGCGAAATCCAGTTAGACTACCACAAGCGGCCGGAAAGCGATTACCGCGGCCACGGCAACAACCCATACGGCCACTTCGAAGACGACCGCAGGTACGGCGTCGCCCCAGCGGGAAGGGCAGGCGGAAGGTACGGAGGCGCGAGGGGAGGCGGACAAGGAAGTTTCCGAGGCGGCGGCGATAGAGGCGGCAGGCCGCGGGAAGGAGGGTTCCATTCAAGGCCGGGCGGCGATTCAAGGGGCGGCGGAGGATTCCA
>JAZDFO010000081.1:0-6604 GCA_043807785.1 Microcaldota archaeon
GGGGCTTGGTAGTCCCGATGGCAAAACGAGTTGACCAGCGCTTCCGTTATCGCCCTCAACGGGATTTCCGGTATTTCCTGCCTAGTGCGTTCTACGAGCCGTGCCTTCCAGTTCATGTGCTCCTTTACGTACGATTCAGTCAGCTTCAGGAGTTGGAATACGTTTCCTTTGAATTGTTTTATGTCCAAAAAAGTGGTTTTGTCGCTTCCCGCAAACACCGCCGCTTGGACTTCTATTGGCTCCTTCTTTGAGAATAGCAGGACGGCTGCGTTCGTGATTTTGGAGTCCTTTGCCAGATTCAGCTTTTCAAGCACATTTTTCTTGCTCGTGTAGTTGAATTTGATTCTCTGCGACCGGTTGGCCCTCACGATGAACTCCCGCAGGGTTTCCTCATCGATTTCGTCAACCGTTTGTTCCGATATTTTGGAATCCCATTTTGCTGCAGTCTTCCTAAGAATCATCTTTTCCAGCCCCTTGGCAGACAACTGCCGGTCTTCGTCAGCCACTCGGATATACGCCCGCCCAAACGCAAAATACGGCGCGTCATCGCCGGCGAATGCTACCCGAATGCATTCGCTTCCGCCTACCGCGGCTTTTTCGATTTTCGGGTAAATCTTTGGCTCTATGTGCGCGGCTACGGCCTGCGAGATGTCGCGCAGGGTTTTCTCAAAAACCGCTTGTCCGACTACCGTGCCGTCGTTTTTGATGCCGAAATACAGCTCGCCTCGCCCGCTTTTGTTCAGGATTGCCCCGATGGAGATGACTGCTTCCTTCAATTCCGAAACGGACTTTTTCAACTCCAAAGTCTCCGATTCCTTAAACATCGTAACTACGCCCCCGATATTCAGTGCAATCTCAATTTCACTTCCTTGCCTCCATCCAGAGGTCCGCGAAGGACTTGTAGTTGTTCGCAATCATCACCACCGCGGCGTCCCTCGCCCACTTGCCTTGCTTGAAGCCCTCCAGCGGCTCCCAGAAAATCGTGCGCCCCACGGCGAACCCGATGACGCCCTCGACTTTCGCGCCCGCGCGCAGCCATTCCTTTACCTTCTCCGTGCTCTCGCCGCGCCCGAGCACCACGATGCCTGGTTTTGTTCCATTTTCTCTGCCCTGCTTAACCAGCGCTTCCACTTCACTGGGCTTTTCCACGCCTTCGAGCTTCCACACGTCTGGCATGATTCCCGCGCGCTGTATTTCCCTCATCGCGCCGACCATGAGCTTCGGCCTCAATTCCGAATCGTAACGGTGCTTGTCCCCTCCGGCTGCATCCAATTGCGTTTTCGTCGCCGGCACCAGCAGCTCGAACAGGAATTTGCGGTTGCCGCCGTGCAGCCAGTCGTTGAGCCGCTTGAGCCTTGCCAGCTGCCGGTGGTTCATGCCTGCGTCGCCTTCGGGGTTGAGCCTGACGAGCACCTTGGCAAAGCTCGGGCCGAAACCGGCTATATGCTCGCCGAATTTCTCGCCGAACTCGAAGTCGAACTCGTCCTGGCCGCTCTTCTCGACGGACATCGCGAACGTCAGCCCGCTTTTCATCGCATCCAGCAGAATCGCCTCCCCGAACTGCTCGTCTACCAGCAGGCCCGCCATTTCCCTCGGCACTCCGGCGTCCAGCGCGCGCTTGAAGCCCTCGTAGATGATTTGCTTGTACGCCGCAATCTGCTTGGTTTCCTCGGGAGTCGGCGCGCGGCCCTTTATGCTGAACATCTTTTCCTGGAAGCTCCCGCGGTGGTCGAACGCGAGTATCAGCAGGTCCTTGCCGTAGCCAATTTCCATGAGAATCCCCCGGCAGACCAATTGTCCGACAACGAATAAAAACGCGTCGGCTAGAGAATTTATAAACTTCTGCAGGCATAAGCATGAGTTCCCGCGGGGCTGTGGGACAACCTGGTAGCCTGCCAGCTTCGGGACGCCTGGCTAAAAAGCAACGGCCTGGCGCGGAATAGCTGGTGATCTGAGTTCAAATCTCAGCAGCCCCACTCTTATTTCTAATTTTTAAAATGACTTCGGGGGTATCAGAAAGTGGAGGAAATGAAGGGGGCGGAGCCCCATGCGTTTCTCCGTTCACAATCTCAGCAGCCCCACTATTTTTTACTTCTTCTGCAGCCTCTGCCAGTCGTCGGTGAACGCCTTGATGCCAGCATCCGTGAGAGGGTGCCTGAACATCTGCTTGAGCACCTTGAAGGGCACGGTCGCTACGTCCGCGCCGGCCTTCGCGGCCTCGAGAACGTGCACCGGGTGCCTTATGCTCGCGGCGAGCACTTGCGTCTTGAAGCCGTAATTGCGGTAGATTTGCACGATGTCGCGGATCACCTGCATGCCGTCCGCTCCGGCGTCGTCGATCCTTCCCACAAACGGCGAGACGAAATACGCTTTCGCCTTGGCCGCCAGAATCGCCTGGTTGGCCGAGAACACCAGCGTCACATTCGTCCGAACGCCGTCTTTTGCCAGGCGCACCGCCGCCTTGATGCCTTCCTCGGACATCGGCACCTTGACTACCACGTTCTTGTGCCACTTGGCGAACTCCTTGCCCTCCCTGGCCATCCCGTCCGCATCGGGGGCGGCGGTCTCGGCCGAAACCGGGCCGTCGATGAGGCCGGCAATCTCGCTAATCACTTGCCGGTGGTTTTTGTTCCCAGCTGATGCCAAAAGCGAGGGGTTGGTGGTAACCCCGTCGATGATTCCCCAGCCTGCAGCCTCCCGGATTTCATTAATGTCCGCTGAATCGATGAAAAGCTTCATTTTCGAGCAACCCCCCGCGGCAGTTGCCGCTCTTGCCCTTTGGCGGGCGCACCTTTTTAGTCTTGCGCTTGGGCGCGCATTCATTTGGCGGCAGCCCCCGCATTTCCGAGTGAACGTGACGCTCTACGCGAATTTCGCGGGGTGTACTGCGGCATGTGCCTGCTTTCGCACAACGGCGCGCAAAGCTAGCCAAAGCATTATCCTGCAATCGAGAATTCAGCTTCCAGCGTCTTATCCGGCTTTGCGCATGACGAGTCGGGGAAAGTCTCGAGGACTGCCTTGTACTTGCCCGCAAGGGCAGTTCGCGAGTATTCCACGTACTGCGCGCCCTTGCATTCCCTGGTTTCCTTTACCGTGAACTCGGCGTTCCATGACCATTGCGCCGAGAACAGCCGCGAGCATTTGGGTTCGATTTCCCCCGGCACGACATCCATCCTCGTGCCAAGGCCCGATGAGTAGCAGGCCTGCTTTTTCGCCGGGCCAAGCGAGAGGTCAAGCTCCTGCCATTGGCCGCTGGCCTGGTCAAGCCGCATTATTTTGGCAAGGTAGGCGGATTTCATGAAGAATTTCCCTCCCGCCGCATCGACTTTCAACTGCACCAGCTCGCCTTTGGCGTAAGCGGCCTTCTGTGAGGCGAACTTGACTTGCGTTGCCGCAGCGACGCAGCCGCACAAAAGGATTCCGAGAGCAAGCAAAGCGGCACATTCTAAGTACGTCTTTTTTTCCATTCAAATCCTTCTGCATTGCCTGGTTTTAACCCTTGCGCGGCTGCATGCGTTGGCGCTGGGAGTCAGATTAATAATGTTGCTTGGGGCAAATACTGTTTCCAGTAATGCTTTTCAACAAGGCCAGTGGTCAACCATGCAATTTGCGCAAGTAAAGGAAGGAGTGTACGAGTCGGGCGTGGAAAACGGCATGCGCGTGCCAGTGCGCGTGTACGCAAGCGCCAAGATGCTTGAAAAAATGCAGGGCGACCGCACGCTGATGCAGGCATCCAACGTCGCGCGCCTTCCCGGCATCATCGGCGCGGCGATGGTCATGCCCGACGGCCACGAGGGCTACGGCTTCCCCATCGGCGGCGTCGCGGCTTTCTCGCTAAAGGGAGGAATTGTCTCGCCGGGGGGAATCGGCTACGACATCAACTGCACCGATGGAGAGACCAACGTTCTTCTTGAGCACGGAGCGTATCTGAAAATGAACGAAATCGAGGAATCGTTCACCCATCACAGCGTGCCGTTCACCGACCTTAAAAATTTCTCTACGAGCAAGGCTGACATCCTGTGTGTTCTCAAGAGGCCCGAAAATTCGTGCATTTATGAAATAACGACCAAGACCGGAAGACTCTTGAGGGTAACCGGCGACCATCCCGTTTACACGAAAAACGGCATGATAGCTGCAAGCAAGCTAACCGGAAAGGATTCCTTGGCAATACGTTCATTCACCGGGGTCCATTTCGAAAAGCCTTCGGACGAGGGCATTGTGGATGAAAAAACGATTGAGCGTATTTTGGCTGGCGAGAAAGAGAGCCTCGGTGGGAATGCGGTAAAGCAGGTAATGGGCCACATAAAGAAAAGAATGGCGCTGCCCCTCAAGCATTCCAGCCCGCAGCTTCCCTTCCTGACAAAGATATTGGGGTTTGTCCTGGGAGACGGCTCGATATCATTTTTAAAAAAACGCAAGGGTGTTGTGTGGTTTTACGGGAAAGAAGCCGATTTAGAAAGCATTCGCGCGGACGTCCAACGACTGGGTTTTACGCCTTCGAGAGTGTACACGCGGTTAAGGAAGCACGAGATTTCAACGCATTACAAAAAATACTCTTTCGTGCACTTGGAATGCAGCTTTCGGGTTTCTTCAACCGCTTTTGCATCCCTGCTGGTGGCTCTCGGAGCTCCGTCCGGCTTGAAAACCGCCAAATCCTATGCCGTTCCCGCCTGGCTTTTCAAGTCTCCCCTTTGGATAAAGCGGCTGTTTTTGGCCTCCCTTTTTGGGGCGGATATGAGCGCCCCCGCGACGTTGAACAAGTACAACTTTTATGCGCCAACGCTGGGGATGAATAAGCTTGAAACGCTGCAAGCCAATGGAGTGGAATTTCTTACGCAAATAAAGGCGCTGCTGGGCGAATTCGAGATTGAAACCAGCCCCATCATGAAAGTCGAAGGGTATCGGCTAAACGGCAAACGCGGCGTATCCTGCGGGTATCGGGTGCAAGTGCTTTCCAAACCGGAGAACCTCCTAAGATTTTTCGAAAATGTATCCTTCGAATACTGCCTGGAAAAATTCAGGGGCGCATGTCTGGCCGTCAATTACCTGCGGCTGAAAGAACGGGTTAAAGACCAACGGGCCAACGTGAGGAAAACTGCAATCGCGTTGTATTCTGACGGAAAAACCCCGGCCGAGGTTTGCAAAACTCTCTCCAGCCCCCATGCCACAGCGCAATTCATTCGGCATTCGTTGTGGACCGAGTTTTCGGATTCCCCGAGGATAGCCTTCAACTTCATGTCGTTTTCGGAATACCGGGAGAAGTATGCGCTTGGGCCAAGTGGCCTGGCGTGGGATGAAATACAGGAAATACGCGCCATGCCTTTCCACGACCTCGTGTACGACCTTACGATAAATGACGAAAACCACAACTTTTTCGCCAACGGCTTTGTCGTCTCCAATTGCGGGGTGCGTCTCCTGCGCACCGATTTGACTGTCAAGGACGTCCAGCCGAAGCTCAAGCCCCTCATCAACGAGCTCTATAACGCGATTCCTTGCGGTGTGGGCAGCAAGGGCAGGATCCGGCTTACCGAACGCGAGCTGGGCGAGGCGGTCACCGACGGAGTGCAGTGGGCAATCCGAGAGGGCTATGGAGTCCAAAAGGATGCCGAGCATTGCGAGGAAAACGGCCATTTTGAAGGAGGGGATTATTCAACGGTTTCACCGATGGCCAAAAAGCGAGGCATGCCTCAGTTCGGCACGCTCGGCTCGGGAAACCACTTCTGCGAAGTCCAGAAGGTCGACAAAATCTTCGATGCACAAACCGCCCAGGCGTTCGGTATCACCGGCGAAGGCCAGGTAACTGTAATGATACACAGCGGCAGCCGCGGCTACGGCCACCAGGTCTGCGACGACAACATCCGCATCATGCTCGAGGCAGCCAAGAAATACGGCATCAGCCTGCCAGACCCGGAGCTCAACTGCGCGCCGCTCGAATCGCCAGAGGCCCAGAATTATTTGGGCCAGATGCGCACTGCAATCAACTTCGCCTTCAACAACCGGCACTTAATGGCCGCGTGGGCAAGGGAATCCTTCGCCAAAGTGTTCGGCCAAAGTTGGGAAACCATGGGAATGGATCTCGTCTACGACGTCTGCCACAACATCGGCAAATACGAGGAGCACGAGGTCGGCGGCAAGAACGAGACTGTATTCGTGCACCGCAAGGGCGCCACCCGCGCCTTCTGGAAAGGCCGCCCGGAAATCCCGCAGGCTTACCGCAGCGTCGGCCAGCCGGTCATCATCCCCGGCAGCATGAACACCGCCTCGTATTTGCTTTGCGGCCTTGAGGGCGCCAAGCAGTCCTGGGGCAGCTCGTGCCACGGCGCCGGCCGCACGATGTCGCGCCACGAGGCAGTGCGGCGCTTCGACGGAGGCCAGCTCATCCGGGACATGGAGGCAAAAGGCCAGGCCGTGCGCGTGCCTTCACTGCAGTCGCTTGCCGAAGAGGCCGGCGGCGCGTACAAGGACGTCGACCAAGTCGTTGCCGCGGTTGCGACTGCGGGAATCAGCAAGCTCGTCGCAAGGATGGTGCCGCTGGGAGTTGTGAAGGGATGAATTCGCGTCTTCACTATGCCGCGGCCCCCGGCTTGGGGCGGATGGTTCCGCT
>JAZDFO010000082.1:0-4508 GCA_043807785.1 Microcaldota archaeon
CTGGATTTCCGTGCCGGAAAGGTTCTCGGTTTTCAGGCCGAGGAGGGACTTCTTTTCGCCGCCGGTGTAAATGAAGCGGATTTTCCCGTTCGACGCAGTCGCGATTCCCTTGGTCGTATAGACTGCCGTGACCGCGCCGAAGCCGGATGCGCTCAAGTCGTCGGTTGCCGCGCGGCCAGTGATTTGCGCGACTTGAGTTCGCAGGCACGACGCGGCGCCGCAGGCGTTGTCGGTGACCATGAGGTTTCCGCCGAACGCGCCTCCCGGCGTGACTGCCATGATTTCGGTGTCCCCGCACTGCATGGGCGCCTCGATGATTTTGTTGGGGACGATGGTTTTCGCCAATTGCGGCGAGGCCATCACGAGCTTTGCGCGGTCGGTGTCGTTGGAAAGCGTGATGCTCTTGCCGGTCTTCTTGTCCGTCAGAACTATGCCGGCCTCGTCGGCGCAAACCGCGGAGTCCTTGTTGTCCATGCACAGCCTAAAGCAGCCGCGCTGTTCCATGTCGTAGAAAACTCCGTACCACTGCTGGGACGCGCCGTCGAGGTGGATGTAATAGAGGTCTTCGGGAGTCAGCATTCCCTCTTCGTCCTGGTGGAAGCCGCGGAGGTTGAGGATTTCAGGCATGTTCTCGACTGACGCCGAATCGCCGAAACCGGAAAGCAGGTTGGTGAGGTTGAGTCCCTTGATGCTCTTGAGCGGGTCGAGCTTGGACGACAGGCTCGGGGCAGAGGCGCCGATCTTGTCGGTGAGCTTCTGGTAGGCCATGATTTTGTAGGAAGTGTCCTTGCAGGTTGAGGCGTATTGAAGCGCAAGGCCACCTACAACCGCCTTGCCGAGTTGTACAGGGTCGACAAGCTGGAGGCCCTGGTACAAGCGCGTCATGCCGGGCAATACCCCGTCCTCGCCTTCGGTGCCCACATCGTGCAATGCCTTTTTTGTCTCATCTCCGGTGCTTGAGGCCGCCTTGCTCACTGCGGTAAGCTGATTATCCAAATCGTTTAATTCAAGCTGCATTTTCGTCCCATCCGGGGTCTTCCTAAAATCGCTCAACGACATCCCGCTCGCGTCTGAGAATCTGTTGAACTCATTCTGCTTGGCAATCTGCGCAGCTTGCAATGCGTTGTTTCTGGCGAGCAACGCGTTGTCTTTCTCCAAAGTTGTTGCAATTTTGGATTTGAAGTCTTTTCCAGTGATTAACTTGTAAAGCTTGCTCTTGGATGCGGCGGCATTGCCTGTACCGGCGGCCTCAATGGCCTTCCCCAGCGGCTCTGTCGCAATGCCCTTGAGCTTGTTGCCCAGAAATGGCAGCAGGCTGCGGGTGGGGCTGTACATGCTCCATACCGATTCGCCGATGGAGACGGTCGTGAATGCGGTGTACCATGCGAGGTAGTTATCGAGCTTGGACTGCTGGCAAAGCTCATTTGGACTGAATGTGACTGGGTCGATAAACTGGGTAATCACTAAATCGGCAATGCCCATGCGGGCCAAGGTCGCTATGGACAGGGGAAGGTATTCGACTGCCGCCTTTGAAATAATCATGTTGAGGATTGGGGCGGCGATAGCGAGCGCACGGAAATAGTCGGCGTACTGTGCCTTATTCTGCAAAGTCGTTCCCAGTGCCAGGTTGTTGCTGTATAAGGCCAAGCTAGTATATTCCCGCTGGTTTCGGATATCTTCGAATAGGGTGTTGTCAGACGGCCCCTTCCACGCCAGCCGGATGTTCCAACCGGAGCCGCCGCGCGCAAAGCTCGTGATGCTGTTGGAGGCGATTTCGTCCGGTGTAGAGTCGCGGTTGATGAACATCAGCTTTCCGGCCTGGAATGCCTTGCGCGGCGCCCCTCCTTCGACAAAATCTGATGCGAAATCTGTGATGAGGCCAGAGCCCATTACGTCCGTGTTTGAGCGGAACTTGCTGGCGAACTCCTTCTGGTTGACATAGACTTGCAGGTAGTTGTCGTTGAACTTGGGCGCTGAAGAAATGGACGATAAAAGTATTTGGTTGCTGGCTGACAACCCTACCCTCGCCGGGCCAAGCCACGCAAGCCCCAAAAGCCAGATGAAAAGCGGCCTATTCGCGTAGACTGCCGCCTGGAAGGAAACTTTCCGGATGTTGCGTTCCGTGTCTACCAATGATTCATATACTTCAAGTTGATTTTTGCGGATATCCTCGAGGCTGCTGCTTGCGGAGAAACTGCTGCCCATGGAGTATTTTGAAAGAACCTCAGCACGCCGGTTGAGCTCGTCATATTCCTTCTTTAGCCCAAGGGGGCCAGTCTTGGCCAACGCAATACTCATTGCCCCGAATATCGAGCTCCATAATTCTATGCGATTCCAAAAGCCCACGTAGTTAATAGCCTTCTCGTAGAAGCTCGGCAGAATAATTGTCCCCGCATAGCTGTTGAGGGCGACTGTCGTCTGCGTGCTGGTGATGTGCTGGGGCGACTTGACTGCCGTGGGGCTTTTGTCAAAGCCGACGAACAGGTCCTTGTCCAAGAGCGCCATGAAAGTTGCCTTGCCCTGGATGTGCGTGGAATCCAGCAGGCAGTTGTTGGCCTTGCCCTGGGGCTGGAGGTTGAGGATTTGCTCAAGCGGGGCGTCGACGCCGTTGGGCAGCTTGACCTTGAACTTCTCGTACGGCTCCTGCACCTTTTTGGCCCCCGAGCCCAGGCCGAGCAACTGGCTTATCTTGTCGCCGCTTCCCGGCTTGCGCGACGAGAGCACCTTGACCTGGTCGAGGGTTAGCGTGCCGTATTCCGGGTCCTCGTCGAATTCCTTGGCAATCTCGTCGCGGCTGGCGTTGTCAATCTGGAACGCATCGAAGACTGTGAGAATCGGGAAGATTGGCTGGGCGTTGACGTTCACGTTGACGTTGAGCGCCTTGTTCTGCTCGGTTGCATTGGTCGGGTCGGTCTTGGCCAGCGTTGCAGTGGGAGCGCTGGAAATCTGCTCGGCCTGGAATGCCGCAAGCCCGAGCAGGTAGCGGTTCACTTCATTTACGTCCATGGACTTGACGTTGCACGAAAATGAAGGTGTAGTGACGATTGTCCGCGTGGCAGGCGCAACGACGGCGGGGTCGGCGAAAGACAAAGTCCTGGTTCGGGTTGTCAAATCCGACGTGCGGGCCTGCTGGTCGCCGTAATAGTAGTCCCCTGCATAGGCAAGCGGCGTGAGCACTTGCGCGGCGAACGCGAAGATGAATGCGGTTGCGAAAAGCTTGGAATCGAGCGGGTCCATGGCGAAAAACTTATTGCCGCAGGCCTCTTTTAAATGCTTTGAGGGACGGCAAGGCAATCGCTGCAAGAGGGCAGGATGGCATAATGCGATGGAATCGGGCCAACAATGACGCCCATTGAGCGAATGCAGCTGGCGAGGGGCTGATGCCTTGCCCCTGCATCGGCTTTAAAAATGGTTATATCCCTTTATTTTCGTCCTATTGACCACAGGGGGTGTATTGAATTGGAAAACATCGTTGCAGACGCAATGCGGGGAATGAGAAAGCCGGCACAGCCGGATGAATTCTACGACACGCCGCGCATCATGGTAGTCGGAACCGGAGGCGCGGGATGCAATTCCATCAACCGCCTCTCGCGCGCCGGCATAAAGGGCGCCGAACTCGTCGCAATCAACACGGACAAGATGCACTTCAACGTAATAAGCGACAGCGTCAAGAAAATCCTCATCGGGGCAAGCATCACGCGCGGATTGGGCGCAGGAGGCTACCCGGAAGTCGGCGCCAAGGCCGCTGACGTCAGCCGCGACGCGCTCGACAAGCTGCTTGCCGGAGCCGACCTGGTGTTTCTTACCTGCGGAATGGGCGGAGGCACGGGCACGGGCTCGTCGCCGATCATCGCCGAAATCGCCAAAAAACAGGGCGCGATAGTCATCAGCATCGTCACTTACCCGTTCGCACTCGAGCGCGCAAGGCTTGAGAAGGCCGACGCAGGCATCGAGGCGCTCAAGGCGCAGGCGGACACCATCATCGTCATCGACAACAACAGGCTCGTGCAGCTCGTGCCAAACCTGCCGATTGACAAGGCGTTCAACGTCGCCGACGAAATCATCGCCCGCGCAGTTCGCGGAATCACGGAGACCATCACCACGCCGTCGCTTATCAACCTCGACTTTGCAGACGTGCGCGCGATTATGAGCAACGGAGGAGTGAGCATGATTGCGGTGGGAGAGGCAAAGGGCACCAACCGCTCGGAAGAGGTAGTCCACAACACGCTCAACAACGCGCTGCTTGACGTGGACTACGCGGGCGCAACAGGAGTGCTCTTGCACGTCACGGGCGGGCCGGACATGACGCTCGGCGAGTGCAACAAGATTGGCGAGGCGCTTACAGAGAAGGTCGACCCCAACGCGTCAGTCATCTGGGGCGCGCGGCTTGACCCCAACTTCGAGGGCAAGATAGAGGCAATAGCCATCTTTACCGGCATCAGCTCGCCGTACGTGCTGGGCAGGGGAACCAAGGATTCCAGCGCCGTCTCTCGCTTGGGCGGGATGGG
>JAZDFO010000083.1:0-9224 GCA_043807785.1 Microcaldota archaeon
GAGGAAATCATGGATTCCGGCAGTCAAGCGCGCGACCGAGGCGGGCGTCGTTATAGCCGTCGCCTCCCAGTCTCTCTATGGTTCGGTGCACCCGCACGTCTACCGCAACCTGCGGCTCGTGTCCGGCGCCGGCGCGCTCTACTGCCGCGACATGCTCGCCGAGACTGCGTATGTCAAGCTCGGCTGGGTGCTTGGCCACAAGACTTCCGTTGAAGATGCCAAGAAATTGATGCTCGAAAATGTTGCCGGAGAATTTAATCCCCGCATCACCCTCGAAGAATTCCAGATTTCCAGCATCGCAAAAACCGAACTTCCCGAATCCGAAAAAGCGTGATTGAAACACATGGACTGCGCTTCAATGGGCTTCAAATGCGGCTTGGAAATCCACCAGCGGCTCGACACTTCCAAGCTGTTCTGCAACTGCAGCTGCGACCCGAACAAAAACCAGCTGCCCCCATCAATCCGCTTTCGCCGCCGCCTGCGCGCAGTAGCCAGCGAACTCGGCGAGCTTGATCCGACCGCGCGCTTCGAGGCCGCCAAGGGCCGCGAATTCCTCTACCTTGCCGACGCGGCGACCAGCTGCCTTGTCGAAGCCGATGAAGAGCCGCCCCACGCCCTCAACCCCGACGCCCTGCAAATCGCGCTCCAGGCTTGCGCAATGCTCGGCTCGCAGCCCCTCGATGAAATCAGCGTCATGCGCAAGCAGGTGCTCGACGGCTCGTCCGTATCCGGGTTCCAGCGCACGGCTCTAATCGCCTTGGGCGGCTCGATTGCGACCCCCGGCGGCCCGGTCCGCATCGCTTCAGTGTGCCTTGAGGAGGAAAGCAGCGGCATAGTCGACGAGGAATCAAGGGACGGCGTGGCAGCGTACCGCCTTGACCGACAAGGCATCCCATTAATCGAAATCGCAACCGAGCCTGATATCGTGTCCCCCGGGCAGGCGCATGGTGCAGCCGTTGCCATCGGCACCCTCTTGCGCTCGCTTTCGGTCCAGCGCGGCCTGGGCACAATCCGCCAGGACGTCAACGTGAGCATCAGCGGCGGCGCGCGAGTTGAAATCAAGGGCGCGCAGGAACTCAATCTCATTTCCAAGCTCGTCGAAAACGAGGCTCTCCGCCAGCATTCGCTTGTTTCCATCAAGGCCGGGCTTTCGGCCGCCGGCGTGCACCTTTCCGCGCACGACTTCATCCTGCTTGACGTAACCGAACTCTTTTCCAAAACCGCGTTTGCGCCGATGTCGTCGGCAATCGCATCCGGCGGAAAGGCAATCGCGCTTCGCCTGCCGGGGTTTGCCGGATTTTTTGCGCGCGAGCTTGCCCTAGGCCACACGCTGGGCCGCGAAGTCGCAGGCTGCGTGCGCATGCATTCGGCGGCAAAAGGATTCATCCACTCCGATGAGGACTTAGGGAAGATTTACGGCATCTCCGTCCGCGAAGCAGAACAGTTGCGCCGTCTCCTTGGCTGCTCTAAACCAGACCTCTTTGCGCTTTGCTTCGGCCCGCAGGAAGTGTGCCTCTCCGCGCTCTCCGCCGTGTTCCGGCGCGCAAGTGCGGCGCTCCGCGGCGTGCCAAAGGAAGTCCGCAAGGCCAATGGCCCGGCCACGGTTTTTTTGCGCCCCATGCCGGGCTCTGCGCGAATGTACCCCGAAACCGACGTGCCGCCCGTGCGAATCACGCCCGAGCTGCTTGACGCCATCGCAGCCGCGCTTCCCGAACAGCACGCCGGCAAGAAAAAACGCCTGCTTGCCATGGGCCTTAACGACGAGCTCGCCGGCAGGCTCGTGTGCTCAAAGCATTTTGCATTGTTTGAAAAGCTTCTTGCAACCAAGGCAGACCCTTCATTCATCGCAGTAACCCTGCTTGAGACCCTCACTTCCCTCAAGCGCGCCGGCGTGGCGACGGAGAAAATCACCGAGGCAGCGGTAACCGGGGCGCTGCTGCTTTATTCCTCCGGCAAGATAACGAAATCCGCGGTCGCCGAGCTTCTCAAGCTCAAGGCCTCGCACCCGCACAAGTCCGCCGTGGAATTGGTGAAAGAGCACCACCTGCACAAGTTCACGCCCGAGCAGCTCAAGGCCGCGCTCAAACTGGTGCGCGCCAGTGCCGGTCAAACCGCCGGCAAGGAGAAGCTGTTTGTGGAAATGATGAAGCGCTTCAGGTTCAACGTCGAGCCCTCGGACCTCAAGCGCTGCTTGGCTGATCTCTTCGGCTAGCGGCCTGCCGGAATGCGTATCGGTCACTATTGCCCAAAACTGACTGATATACTTTATCACTTTTTTGCCTGCCGCGATGCCTGCGGGATTGGGGGTTTGAGCGGCATTTTGGCACAACGGCTTACTTGTGCTCCCTGCAAAACCATTTGTAGGCCGGCACGTACGAGATTTTCTTGCCGCCAATGGTCTTGTCTTGCGAGTAGTCGAGCGTGACGATGACGCCTTCCTTGAGCTTGAAATGCCCGAGTGCGGCTACAAGCGGCTCTTCCTCGCGCGAGCGCACCATCGGGTCGTCGGGGTGGGCGCAGGCCTGCACCAGGCCGGCAACCGAATCCGATTTCTGGAGTACGAAATCCACTTCCCGGCCCTTGCTGTCCTTGAGGTAGTAAACTGTGAATCCCCGGCGTTTGAGCTCGACTGCGACGGAATTCTCGAGCATCCGGCCCGTGTCCTCGCTAAAGCGCACGGAATTCTGGGCCGCCAGGCCCGTGTCGATGCAATAGC
Source organism: Microcaldota archaeon (assembly GCA_043807785.1). Lineage (GTDB taxonomy): Archaea > Micrarchaeota > Micrarchaeia > Norongarragalinales > SBBD01 > JAZDGU01. The sequence goes on from JAZDFO010000083.1 coordinate 2,717, forward strand.
ATTTGAACGGGTTTTTTGATTGCACTTTGAGGGAAGGGGAATAGAACGGAACCCGAAAGATCAGGTATGCCTGCTCCATCAGCGCGACGTATTTGGATGCAGTCAGCGGGCTTTTGAGCCCAAAGGCGCGGGCCGTCGAGCGGTGGGTGAGGGGCTTGGAGGCGTTGGAGAGCACGAATTGCGCGATTTGCCGAAATTCGGCTGGCTTGCGCAGGGCATGGCGTTGCAGGATGTCCTTGTTGATAATGTCGGAATAGATGCCGCCCAGCAAGGTGCGGTCGTTGGAGAGGACTGCTTGCGGGAAGCCGCCCAGGGCGAGGAAGGCGTTGAAATGTGCGGAGAGAGCAGACTCGGCCATGGTTGTCAACGGGGCGGGTGCACTCGTAGTCTGACGGGCGGCCAGGAATTCGGGGAATGAGAACGGCAGGAGCTCGAAATCCAGGTGCCTTCCCGTCAGGCGCGTGCCCAATTCCTGGCTCATGAGCTTTGAATTCGAGCCAGTGATGTAGACCTTGCGCCCCTGGCGCTGCATGCGGTTGGCGAACAATTCCCAGCCGGTGATGTTGTGGATTTCGTCGAAGAACAAGTACGGGGCGTCGCCGTAGTGGGCATAGAGCGCCGAAAGCAGGATGTCGAAATCCATTGAGGTGAAGCCGGCGAGGCGCTCGTCGTCGAAGTTGAAGTAGGCGTAGCCCTTCCCTTTCAGGCGGGTTGTTATGAATTGTAGCAAGAGCGTGGATTTGCCGCACCGGCGGGGGCCGACCACGACGGCAATCTGGCCGACCGGGTCGGCCGGGAGCTTTGCCAGCTTCTCGCGCAGGATGCCTGGAGCCGATTTGGCGTTCGCCTGCGCCTCCTCGGCCACCATCTTCTGCAAGAGTTCAAGGGAAAACATGGTAGATTCAAGGCATTGCCCACTATTTAAAGGTTATTGTTACTAATAAACAAGAATTGAGTTTATGTTTATTAGAAATACGGGTTAAATGCAGGTTTGTTCGGGTTGGCCGGCGTGCGCCCCGGCCGGGCAGGCGGGAGGCGGCGCTAGGCTGCCTTATCAATCCTTACGGCATGGCGTAAGCCTTTATATACCTGTAAATGCTCGTATTCAGTATGGATGAAGGCGTCTGGAAGGCGGTCGAAAGCTGGAATTACTGGAAACGCGGTCCCCAAACAGGCGTACCGCGTGACGTGGCTGTAGACGCTTGGAGGCTCTTGGACGGGCCGGAGGCGGTTTATTTCTATGGGCCAAGGCGCTCAGGGAAGACCACGGCGTGCCTGCAGCTGCTTTCGCGTTTGTCGGAAAAATTCGGCAGGGCGTCCTGCCTTTTCCTGAACTTCGAGGAACCTTCCTTTTCCGGCATGCTTTCCACGGGTTTCATCAGCGAAGTCGTTGAGGAGCACCGGCGCAGGCACGGGAGAAAGCCGCGGTACGTGTTTTTGGACGAGGTTCAGGAGGTGCCGGGGTGGGAGAAGTGGGTGCGCGCCGCAGTGGACAAGAAAGAGTTCAAGGTTTTCGTGACGGGTTCTTCCGCCAAGCTGTTGAGTTCGGAGTTTGCCACGACCATCGGCGGGCGCGGTTTCGGTTTCCTGGTGCTGCCTTTTTCCTTCAACGAGTTTTGCAGGGCGAGGCTGGGTGCGGGCATCGGCGATTACCTGGCTTTGGGCGGTTACCCCGCAGTCGTTCTGGAAAAAAACGCGGAAAGGCGCATGCGTCTGTTGGAAGAGTATTTTGAAACAGCGATTGCGAAGGACATTGCGGCCCGGCACCAGGTAAGGGATGTGCCAACTTTGCGCACTCTTGCGGTCTACGCCCTCACGAATACGGGAAAGCCGTTCAGCTACAACAAGCTGAGGGCGATGACGGGGCTTTCCTTCGACGCGATACGGCTCTATCTTTCATATCTGGAGGAAGCCTTTCTCGTGTTTCAGGTGCCCTGCTTTTCATATTCAATGAAAAAATCCATGGGGAAACCGAGGAAATACTACGCCTTTGACTTGGGCCTTCAGGCCGCGGTGTCCAAGTCTTTTACGCCGGATTTGGGGCGCAGGCTGGAGACCGTTGTCGCCATCGAGCTTCGGCGCCGCGGGAAGGAACCGCAGTACTTCTCCAACGGCGTTGAAGTCGATTTCGTTGTCAAGTCCGGCATGAATCTTTCTGCCGTAAACGTGTGTTTTTCCAAGCATCCGCCTGAAAGGGAGGCTCGCGGCCTTGAGGAATTCGCCAAGGCGCACCGCGGTTCGCCCACGCTCCTCCTTGCCGGCTTGGAGTCCGTCGCCAAATGGCTCGGGGGCTAGCCCCGGGAAACGCTTTTTCCAGACTCCCGCCTTTTTATTCCTCCTCTTGCTCCAATCCCCCGTGGTTTCGGTGGTTTCGCGCATGAGGCTCCTTCCCGCCGTCGCGTTGCTGTTTTTGGCTCTCGCCGCGTTTTCAATCGCCATATACGCATACCCGGCCCCCAGCGCGCGAAGTACCGCAAAGAGCGCATGAACCGAAATGCTGTCTCAATCATTTATTAAACGCCCCGTGTTTATTTTCATCCGAATAAAGGTTTGTCGTATGCACCGTTTTCAAGTGGCGGTTTTCGTTGTTTTTTTGCTCGCGCTTATCGTTTTTTCCACTTCCCGGCTGCCATCAGGCCCAGCTCTTTCAATCAGCCATCGTGAATTGAGGACTGCAGCTGGGATTCCTAAAGCCCAGCTGTCGGATAGTGGCTATGACGTGCTGCTCGACATTCCCGGCCACATCGCCAATGCTGAACTCTTCCGCCACCCCCAAAAGTTCTTTTCCGGCCGGCGTATCCGGATAGTGAAAAAGGGTGTTTGGCCCGGTTTTTCCGCTTTCCCCCCAGGCCTGCAGCCGCCAGAAACAATAATCCTTGCTAAGCGTGAGGGGATTTCAGGCAGAATCCTGTCAGAGAAAAATGTCAAGATGGAAAAATTCCGCAAGGATTACTTTGCCGTTGACATCCCCCCGGAGACAGAAACCGGCTTCTACACGCTGGATTTCACCGTCGATAAAATGACGGCTTCAGTGCCGATAGAAATCTACGGCCTAACCGCTAAAGAGCGTGAGGATATCAAAACGCCGCATCAGCCTGCTATGGCCCCTCCCGGTGTGTCCTTAATTAAAAATCTCGATTGCAACAATTGTTATTGGGAATTGACGTCCGGAACTAATCCCCAAAATGAGAACTACGGTTATTTCGTAGGAGGGGGAGCAGCCGATTTCCTTGTCCAGACTACTGACGGATGGGCGAGCAAGCAGGTTTTTTCTATTGACGCGTTGACGCAGCTGCCGAAAAAATATTTCCGCGGAGACCCCGAGCTCGCTTTCACTCGTGATGGCAGGCTTGTGATTGCCTCGCTTCTGTATTATGGGAGTGAACCGATTTCGGGCGGGATTTACACGGAAGCAGCCCCAACGGGCTTTCCTGTGAATTTGGTGCAGACAATTGTCCAACCGGTTCCCCCAAACCTTCCGCCTGACACCTGGCTTATTTTCGACTATGAGAAAATCGCGGTTGACACCTTTGCAAATTCCCCGTACCAGGACAGCACCTATATTTTTGCGAACTCAGTATATTTTGAAGACGAGGGCGTTTATGGAACCGGATTCTATACGATTCGCGGAACCACTATCACTAGAGCGAAAGCCGAAGATATTGGTTTTATACAGCCTCCTCAATCTGCTATTGTGGCACCTGGCGGAATCATATACGCCGGTCGTAACGATGGCCTTGAACAGAACCTATACTATTCCCTTGATGGCGGCCATTCTTTCCAAATTTCGACAATCCATCGTATTGAGAATCACCAAGGGTGCACTGCGAGGGTTTCGACAACAAGCGACCGCGCTTGGGGCTTGGATACCGGCGTTGACCTCGCCGTGGGAGAGAATGGGCGGCTTTATGCTGCATGGGCGGATTTCCAGACGTGCATCGAGGATTCGACTTTCGAGTACGGCTGGTACGCATACGATAACGACGTTTTCATCAGCTATTCCGACAACCACGGGATTACGTGGAGCAACCCGGTCAAAGTGAATAACGACGACTCGGGAGGCGACCAGGGCTTCCCCTCAATCAAAGTCAGGGACGGAGTGGTGTATGTCGCCTTCCTGGACCACCGGGAAAACCAGGACGCCGCGCAATACGACGTGTATCTCGCAAAGTCATTCAACGACGGCGTTACTTTCGAGGGAAACCTCAGGGTCAACGATATGCCCGTCGAAAACTACTATGGGGGAAGGAATCCCGGCGATTATCTGGACATGGTATCCTTAGGCGGCCAGAAAACTTTCATCGCCTACCCGTGCGAAAAATCTGATAACCCGAACGGGGGCAATCCGGACGATGCATGCGTTTCGGTTTTGGCTTCGAATTTTGCCATCTCGAACGAGCACTCAGCAGAAGTCACTTCGTCCTCAGCAGCCATCCATTGGGAAACCAACTGGCCATCCAATAGTTATGTGATTTACAGTTTGAACGACCAAATCCCCATGGAAGCTCACGATCTTTCCCATACCACCAGCCATTCCATCCTAATAACTGGACTCCAGCCGAATTCAGTATATTCTTATGGGGTATCGTCGTGTGTGGATGGCGTTTGCTGGCCTGGCACTGGGATTCATGTTTTCCAAACTAGTCCACAGCCGTCTCCAACCCCGTCTCCTTCGCCTGGTTCTTGTGCCAGCATGGGCGGCCAGTGCTTTTCCAGTTCTTGCTGGAGCTTCCATCACCGTTATTCTTTGCCCGGCGGTTCTTGCCCGGCGGGTTATAGCTGTTGTGACGGGCTTATTCCAATAAGCCATCCTGGCGTCGGCGGCAGCCCGTTGATGTCGGAAGTGTACGTAAAAGATTCCTCTTCGGGCATGGTCTTGTTGTCGGAAAATGCTGCCGGGAATGCTGCCGAGCGCGAGTCCTTCAAGTCGTATTCCGCAATCGCGCTGGTAGCAGCCGGCGTGCTGGCAACTGCGTGGTTCTTTTACGGCAAGCGCAGGAACCGGCACAAAGCGCGCAGGAGAACCGGAATGCGGCGCTAACCGGTTTTCAAGCGTCATTCATTGCCGCACTTCCCTTCCTCGCCCTCATTTTGCATGCCTTTGCGGCGTTGTTTCTCCAATCAACGGCTGTCGGCATGCTTTGTTTGCAGTCCCGCGCAATTTTGGGGGCTGATTTCGAGTGTCAAAACCTTTAAATTGCCGGGATGGGGAAATAAGCTCATGCAGCCCGCCGCAGCCGGCCTGATGGACGGCCTGAACATCGTAGTGCTTATCCTGACCTTCTTTTCGCTCTACAAGATGTTCAACCTGCACTACATCCCCAACAAGATGCTCTCGCTCCTCGTCGCAATCGTCATCACGTGGCTGGTGCTCATTCCCGTGACTTGGTTCACCTGGATGGTGTTTGCCGTCGTGTTCATGCTCGAGCTGCCCAACGCGCTGGTCGAAGGGCTGTTCCCCGAGGTGCCGTGATGCATGGACTTCACTTTCCTGTTCATTGTCGTGCTCATGGTGCTGGCGATGCAGAGCAACAACCTCGTGATTACCGTCGCCCTCTTCGCGCTCCTGTTGATTACCGCGGCCAAGAACAAGTACCTGCTTTTCGCGGCAATCATCGGCGGCGCGTTATCGCTGGTGTGGGGCTCGGATTTTGCCGGCGAATACCGCACTCCGCTGCTGCTTGGCGGGCTGTTCGCCATACTCCTGCTCCTTGCAAAAAAGGATTCGGATTCGCCCCAGCCGGCTGCCGGCATGGGAGGCTACTATTAGGTTTTCGCCAATGAACACGCTAACCCTCGTATTGCTGGCGCTGGTCGCGTACGTCTTTTGGCAGTCCGGCTCGACTTTCCTTGCAATGCTCGTTCTGGCTGTAGGCCTCATCATGGCGCTTAGCGGCTCGCAGCAACAGCCCTCTCACCATGCGCCCGGCGCCGGCGGATATCCTGCCGGTTACCCCGGCGGCCAGATGCCGATTGTCGTCAACGCAGGCGGCGGGGGCGGCGCTTCGCTTCCGCGCAAGTTCGAGTTCCGCCCCAACTTCCCCGGCGACCCCGACGGCGACGAGTGGATTTCAGGCAAGCTCGGCATGTGGATAGTCCTCATCGTGCGCGCGTTCGCCAAGATTTTCTCCCTCGGCTCGAAAAAGCCGGCCGCCGAAGAGGGTGGCCACTAGATGCAGCCGGCGTACCTTGCCATGCTTTTGCTGATGGGCATGTCGTTCCTATTGCAATTGCAGTGGCTGTTTTTGCTCGCCGCGGCGCTTTTCATCGTCCTGCTCTTTTCCGAATCCTACGGCAGCGGCGCGCGTGCCCCGCAGGCAATGGAATCCGCCGAGCCTCCAGCAGGCGCGCCCCAGTCCAGTGCCATGCCTGCGCCCATGCAGCCGCCCATCGTGGTCGTCACCGGCGGGGGCGGCCTCAACCAGAGCGAGAGCTACCTTACTACGATGATGGCAATGTATTCCGCGATGGACGCCTACCAGCAGCAGGGCCAGGCCTCGCCTTACAA
>JAZDFO010000084.1:0-10121 GCA_043807785.1 Microcaldota archaeon
TTGGTCGGTGGGGCGGTGTACTATTCGTCGGCGCTGCGCAAATCCAATCCGCCCAAGCCGCCGTTGTCTGGTCTTCCCCGCGAGTGAATTTTGGCCTGCGGGGAAAATCCGTAGAGTTGGAAAGCCTTTTATAGCCCGGGATGCATTGGTATAGCCCGCAGCTGATTTTTGTTGGTTGCTTTTTTCCAGTCACGATTTGGTGTTTGCTTGCAAAAGGATTACGCCGGGCTGCTCGACGACGTCTACGCCAGCCTTCCGGAGAAGAAGGGCACGGGCGAGCGCTTTGAGGCGCCGACTGCCGACGCTTTCGTGCAGGGCAACAAGACTTTCATCCGCAACTTCGACGCGGTTTGCACAAAGCTGCGGCGAAAGAACGAGGAGGTGTCCAAGTTCCTCTTTAAAGAGCTGGCAATCCCCGGCATAATGCAGGAGGGCAAGCTCATGCTTTACGGCAAGATAAGCGACCGGCTCATCAACGAGAAGCTCTCGCTCTACATTTCCACTAACGTGATTTGCCACGAGTGCGGCAAGCCTGACACTAATATCGAGACCCACGGGCGCGGAGCCAAGACCCTCATTTGCGAGGCCTGCGGCGCGCGCTCGCCGGTGAGGGCGTGATTTAGATGGTGGACCACAACGAAGGCCAGGTTTTCCGCCTGCGCCTGCCCCGCAGGGGCGAGATTTTCGGCGTCGTGCGCGAATTGTACGGCGGCTCAAGGATGCTGGTCGACTGCGCCGACGGCAAGCAGCGCATCGCCAGGATTCCCGGCAAGATAAAGCGCCGCATCTGGATACGCGCCGGCGACATAGTATTAGTAATCCCGTGGACCGTGGAGAGCGACGAGAAGGCCGACATTGCCTACCGCTACACCCACACGCAGGTCGATGCGCTGCGCCGCCAAGGCATCCTCAAGAACTAAACGGGAAATCGCGGCCTGGCAAGCTATATATTGAAGCCACTTCTAGCCATTTCCATGCGTTACCTGCTCCTGTTTGCCGGCATATTGCTTTTCGCCGTTGCCGTATTTCCTTTGTCGGCGCAGGATTCCGACGTCGCCAGCGGGGTCGGGGGCATTAGCGTGCTTTCATCCCATTTCGAGCCCCAGATTGTTTCCGGCAGCGATCCGGTTCTCGTAACGGTTCAAACAGGCAGCCGCCTTCCGTTGTTGCGCGCAATTTCCTGCAAGGGCCCGTCCCCTTGCAGCTGCGTTGTTTCCGCTTCGGCAACCTCGGCATCCGCCACCGATTTTTCCTGCGATATTTTCCCGCCTGCAAGCGGCTCGTATTCCGTCATCGCCTCCAACGCGGCCGGGGAATCCGGGAATTTCGAAATCCGGCTGGTTCCCGGGCAAAAGGCGCTCCTTGTGCGGCTGGTTGTCCCGCCGCGTGTCGGCGGCTTCCTTTTCTATGCCGGGATTTTCGTCTCGTTTTCGTTCCTCCTCTACGGCCTGCACCACATATACCGGCTTTTCGAGCAGGAGCGCAACAGGGGAGTCGCATTGCGGCAGAGGCGGCAGTCGCTTTACGACGAGAAGGAGCTCCTCAAGGCGGCGTTCATGCGCGGGCACGTGCCCGCAGAGGCATTCCGCCACTCGTCGATGCGCATCGAGCGCGAGCTCACCGAGGCAAACGCCCGCCTTGCGGAATTCGAAAAAGCGCAGGCTGAAAGGGAAAAGAAGGAAAGAAAGTGAGCGGGCTCGGAGGGACTTTCATGCCGGTGCGTGGCGTGCAACGGCGTTTTGAACCCTCGACCTATCGGTTAAGAGCCGATCGCTCTGCCAACCTGAGCTACGAGCCCACAGGAAACATTGTTTATGCGGCTGTTGATTTATAAAACATCGTGCTTTTGGCGCAAAAGCGCGGCGATCGCTACTGTGGCATAGCTTCCTGAAGGCAGCGAAAAACGCGCGACCGGGCCCGCCGGGGAATCTGTCGCCTCAAACCCCGTCAGGAAAACAAACATCGGCCGCATCGTGCCTTTCGGCGACAGTTCAGGCAGGCTTTTTGGGCGGAAGGATTCCTTCGACAGCCCCTCCAGTTTGAGCAATGCGGTTTCCTGTGCGGTCAAGGCGCTGTCGTAGCCGATGATGTTGGAAAGCAGGACTGCGTTGCGCTGGGCAATTTTTTCGCCGGCCTGTGCTGCGGCATCTGCGCCCGTGATTTGTTGCGCCGCGGCCAAGTCGGGAAACCCGTTTGCCCCGATGGGGCAGTAGAAGTCCCCTTCCTCGGGCTGCATCAGCGTGCCGGCGTCCATCCTCGTTTTAACTATCTTGTTGAACAGCTCGCTTTGCACGGCGTGGACAAACAATAGCTGCGTGCCCCGCGCCAGCCTGCGGAATGCCCCCAAAAAGTCCGTCGGGTGCGTTGCCAGGTGCGCAATCATACGGCGCTCGAACTTGAGGTGCCGCGGGTATTGCTGCAGCGCCTTGGAAAAATCGCGGGTTTCCGAAAGTGAAGCCCTTGCGCGGGATGCCGCTTCATCGCGGTCCCCGCCTGCGCAAAGGTATTGCATGACCGCCTCCTCATGCCTGCCTTCAAGGAGGAGCCTGCCGACGACGTGCGTGTTTCTGCGCGAGCTTCCAAACCGTTGCGAGCCGAACAAATTCGGAACCGCGAAGTTCGCGGCATCCGCGTTTTTCAAGATTTCCTGAGCCGTCGCATCAGTGCCGCAGTTGTTGGCGTTTAGGGTAATCGTGAACCTGTTGCCGCTCAGGCCGCCCAATGGCACTTTCACATCCGACTTCCACGCCCCGTTTATGGAAATGTCCTTGACGTGCAGGCCGAGCACGCGCTGCGGGTCGACTGCAAATGCGCTGCACATCTGCGTGGTGATTGCGTTGCGGTCCTTGTTTCCGGCTGAATTGACGCGCTTTTGGGAAACCCCCAGGCGGTCGGCGATGGCGCGCAGGGCATCAGGCGTGGACCACAGCCTTTTTTGGAGCACGAAGTGGGAAAAGAAGTAGGATGGAGCCGCCGCGGGAGAGTCCGGCTTTTCGATGCGCTTGCCCAGCTCGAGCACTTCTCCCGCTTGCGTGATTTCCTCGACGATGAATTCCTCCGGCAAGAACGCCATTTCGTGTTACCTTTTGTTTTTTTGCCATCGGCCAGCAGTGCGGGCAAAGGATATTTAAACGTGGTTTGCCTCAATTACTGTGCAAGGCTTACTCGTGCACTGCTTTGCCTTTTGAAGCTTTAAAGTGTATATGCGCCAATGGACTACATCCCGCTTTGTGCAAAAACCCTCTCGGTCCTGCGTGCAGACCCCGGCATGCTTGCGCAGGTCGAGGCGCTTGGCAAGGTCAAGGCCTCCATTGCCGACGGGGGCGTGGAAGTCGACGGCGAGGGCGGCAGCGAGTGGATCGTGCGCCAAGTGCTATCTGCCCTCGATGCGGGCTTCCCGCTCGGCAAGGCTTTTAAGCTTTTCAACGATAACTACTTTTTCGAGTCAATCGACTTGGAGCTGGCAACCCGCAACAAAAAAGCCGTAGGCCGGTACAAGGGCCGCATCATCGGCGAAGGCGGGAGAGCGAAGAAGACCATTGAGGAGCAAAGCGGGGCTTTCCTGTCTGTATCCGGCGACAAGGTTTTCATACTCGGCCAGTTCGACGACCTTGCCCTGGCAAAGGAGGCCGTAATGCAGCTCCTCGAGGGCAAGATGCATTCTACGGTGTTCGGCTTCCTTGAACGCAAGAACAAGATACGAAAGTATTCAATGCGGTGAAAGCTTTTTTGGCAGAAGAGAAAACGGCGGCCAAGCCGCCTGCAAAGCCCGTGCCCGGCGCCAAGCCAGCTGATGCGGCAAAGCCGTCGGCGGAGGAAAACGAGCGCGCGCTGGCACAGGACTTCAAGGAGTACAGCGTCGCGGAATTCTTCAAGAAGAACCGCCAGATGCTCGGCTACAGCGGCAAGGTGCGCTCGCTTACCACAATCGTCCACGAATACGTCACCAACGCCATCGATTCCGCCGAGGACGCCGGAGTGCTTCCCGACATCCTTGTGGAAGTCCATCCGATTAGCGCGAAAGTCCAGCGCGAGCAGATTGCATCCGGAGACGGCATCCTCACGCGTTTCGACATCCCGCCGCACATCGCCGATGCGGACATCCTTGTAGTGCTCGCCGACGGCACGGAACAGGCGCTCAAGAAGGACTACGACATCAAGAACGAAAAGCGCGGCCGCGACACCGCCAAGGTCGTCGCATTCAAGTCGCCGCCAGGCAAGGGCTCGCGCATTGAATACCAGTGGGCCTACGGCCACCTCAAGGTCATAGTACAGGACAACGGAATGGGAATCCCGCGCTCGAAGGCGGCGCAGGCTTTCGGCCAGCTGCTTTCAGGCACGAAGTTCCACCAGCGCAGGCAAAAGCGCGGCCAGCAGGGCATCGGCGCCTGCATGCGGGGGGATACGCTAGTTCCCATGGCCGACGGCCGCATCCTGCCCATAAAACAAATCGTGGAAGGGAACATGGCGGGGGAAAAAGTGTTGGCTCTCGACATGAATTCGCTGAAAATAGTCCCCGCCCCGATAGTCAAGTGCGTCCTGGTGAAAAATCCCCGGTTCGTGGAACTGAAGGCATCAAAAGGAAAAACCATTTACCTGACTCCCGAAAACCCGGTGCTCACTGTAAGGGGAGGGAAGTTGGAGTGGATCCCCGCAGACAAAATAATCCCGGGAGAAAAAATTGCCGCGCCATCGGTTCTTCCGACAACTCCGGGTGACGCCCCTCTGGTACTGGATTTGCTCGATGAGGACGTGGAAGTAGACGAGCCCGCCCTCATGTCGGGGTTGCGCCAGCTGCTTAAAAAACGGGTGGGGGGGTTCGATTGCTTATCCCGTGAAACAGGAATAAAAAAAGACACCTTGCGGAATTGGTTTACGAGGAAAATGCCTTCTGGGAATTCGCGCGGTCGGCCTAAGTTGTCCCAACTCTTGTTTTTGGTTGAGAAAGCAAGCTTGGATAAAAACTCTGTCAAGGAGCACATCCGGAGGGTGGGTCACTGCGGCACTTTTGTGAACATACCTGTAAGGATGAACGAGGAAATTTGCTGGCTTGCAGGACTCATCGCCGGCGACGGCCACCTCACCAAAGAAGAAGACGACAAGTGGGGAACAGGGATTGGGCTTGCAAACAAGGACAAGCGCCTCATTGACTTGTTTTGCCAGAAGATGAAAGAGGTTTTCGGCCTTAACTATAGCGTAATCTATAATTCGAAAAAAGACTACTATTTCGCCCAGACTTCGTCCTCCCTGGTCGGCCGCCTGTTTGAGAAACTGGGGCTTAAACGCGGCAGAAAGTTCGACTCGTTTGAATTGAGTGAAAGCTTGTTGGCGCTACCCGACGCAATGCTTGCAGCCTACCTTCGCGGCATTTTTGATGCTGAAGGGCATGTATCCCGCAGAATCCGGTCCATACAGTTCCTGATATACAACCCGCACGCCATTGGGCAGATATCCCTTTCACTGCTTCGCTTTGGCGTCTATTCCAGTGTCCAAAAGAACAGAGACCAACTGCGGATAATGATATGCGGAAAGCAGAATCTGGAGAATTTTGCAAAAAAAATTGGATTCACGTCTCCAGAAAAAAACCAGTTGCTTTACCACCTTATCGATTCGATTCATGGTTGTTACGCCCCCTCGGAAGTCGTCCCAAACCTTTCCCCGATTTTGACGCGTTTTCGGGGCTTTTCCAGGCATCCTGCGGTACATGAAGCAATTCTGAAAGGAAGCGCAAGCAAATACGCGCTCAAACTCCTCATATCGCAGGCGCGAGAACGGCAGGTCGAAGTGCCCATCGAACTTGAAAAGCATGCCAGTTCCGAGTTATTATGGCTGACCGTAACTTCGGCAAGAACAGTTCCCAATCCGGACCTGAACGTGTACGACCTCGAAGTCGGCGAGCACCACAACTTTGTGGCAAACGGGCTGATAGCCCACAATAGCTACGCGACCCTCTTCTCGCAAATCACTACCGGCAAGCCCATCCACATCAAGACTGGCATCGGCAACTACAAGGCTTACGAGGCCGACGTCACCATCGACGCCAAGGCCAACAAGCCCGCGGTGTCCAACGAGAAGGAGTACAGCCTCAACTACCGCGGCGTGCGCGTCGAGGCAGAATTCTCTGAAGTCACATACAACCGCTCCGAATACGGCGTCTACGAATACTTGCGCCGCACGGCGCTTGCCAACCCGCACGTCCAAATCACGCTTCTTGAGCCCAACAACGAGCTGATAGTATTCCCGCGCGCGAGCAAGGACATTCCGCAAAAGCCGCCCATGACGCTTCCGCACCCGCTTGGCATCACAACCGGCGACCTGATGGACATGGCAGTCGCCTCCGAGTCGCGCAAGATTTCCTCGTTTTTGCAGTCCGATTTCACGCGCATCTCCGGCGACAAGGCAAAGGAGCTCGAGACGCTTGTGAACTCCGGCGTCAAGCCCGGCGCCGCCGGCTACGTCGACTTCAATCGCTCGCCAGCATCGCTTGGATGGCCCGAGGCCGAGCGAATCGTCCAGAACATCCAGAAAATCAAGTGGATTGCGCCGGAAACGACTTCACTGATCCCCGTCGGGGAAGTCCAGCTTGAAAAGAGCCTCAAAAACCTGCTTGCCCCCGAGGCGATGAAGGTAGTCGAGCGCAAGCCCCACGTGTTCCGCGGCGGCATACCCTTTTTGGTCGAGGCAGGCATCGCCTACGGCGGCAAGTCCGGCGCAGAAGGAGACTCAGAGCATTCCCGCGTTGGGGAAATCCTGCGCTTTTCAAACCGCGTGCCCCTGCTTTTCGACAGCGGCTCGTGCGCGATTACCGAGGCCGTCAAGACCATCGACTGGACGCGCTACGACCTGCGCAAGTGGGACGAGATGCCGGTAAGCATTTTCGTCAACTTCGTTTCCGTCTATGTGCCCTATACCGGCGCGGGCAAGCTCTCGATTTCGCAGGAGGGCGAGATTGTCACCGAAATCCGCCAGGCGCTCATGGAGTGCGCGCGCGAAATCGGCATTTACCTGCATTCGCTTTCGCGCATCGAGGACCAGGAGCACCGCAGGCAGATTTTCTTTCGCTACATCGGCGAAGTCGCGCAGGCACTCGGGGAATTGACCGGCCAGGACAGGAAGCTGCTTGAGACCAAGCTTCGCAAGATTGCCGAAATCCGCACGACCATCGCGGAAAAGGAAGACCAGGCGGAAGAGGAAGACCTGGCGAAAATGGAGGAGGAAGCCGAGAAGGAAATCGTGGAAGGCGGCTGAACCGCCGATTTTGTGAATTGTTGACCTGTGATAATAATGGCAAAGAAAACCGATGGCGAAGTCGCTGGCGAGAAGAACATGGAGAAGCGCCAGAAGAACCGCGACGAAATCCTCATAAAAATCGAGGGCTTTGCACAAGGCTTAGTCGGGGAAATCGAGAAGGGGGAAAACCCGCACATCGACATCCCCGTGCGCGGCAGCAGCAACGTCTCCTTCGACGAGAAAAACAAGAAGATTGTCCTGGGAGCCAAGATAGCGAAACGCTACCTGTTCAACGTCTCGCACGCGCGCAGGTTCATGCAGACCATGCTCGTCGCGTCGTACGTCAAAAAAGACCTTCTGGAGAACAACCTGACTGCGACTCTCCGTGACCTTTACTACGCCAAAAAGCGCACGATTGCCACAACCAAGGAGGACACCATCGACGAGCAGAAGGAATCCGACCTGGCCATCGTCGACTTCGAGGTCGCCCTCGACACTTTCCGCGAGCGGCTGCATCTTCGCGCAGAACCCAAGGGCCGCATGGCCGGCGATATGCGCATCCGCGACTTCGTCAAGGAAAAAGCGTCGCTCATCGACCTGTCCGGCCTTGGCAGCGGAGGACTGGCAATCCCATCCATCGTCGAGCAGATAGAGTTCGTCGACTCCGGCATTGAGTACGTGCTGGTCGCGGAAAAGAACGCCATCTTCGACCGCCTAAACGAGGACGAGTACTGGCGCAAGCAAAAGTGCCTGCTGGTGACTACCGCAGGACAGGCCGCGCGCGGCACGCGCAGGCTCCTCCAGCGCATCAGCGAAGAGCTCAAGCTCCCCATTTACTGCCTGAGCGTCGATGCCGGCGAGCCTTTGATGGTAATCGGGGAAGACGGTTTGATTCGGCGGCCTTCAATCGGCAATTTCGTCGACTCCGCCATGGCCGCCTACGGCGTGACTGACATGGGATACTACCAGAAGAGCCTCGCCCTCGGGGAAGCCTTACACGTGCGCGAGGATGGCAAGTCTTCCACCGGCCTGATTGTGAACGCCGTTCGTCACGAGCTGCGCGAACCTCTGTTGGAAGTCGAGGCGGAAGGCGGATATTCCGTGCGCGTCACGCGCTCGCACAGCCTCAAGGTATTCGACTCAAATTCGTTCGAAATTGTTTCGCGCCGACCGGCTGATTTGAAGCCCTCGGACTACCTGGTATGCCCGACAAAAGTTCCGACTTGCGAGGAATTGACGGAGCTCGACGCCGCCAAATTGTTCGCAGGACAAAAAGACCTCAAACCTCATATTGCTGCAAAATATTCCGGTGGGGCTGACTTTGTTGCCCTCGCAGATGCTGGAGAACCCCTTGAACTTCGCTGGGGCAAATCGGAATTGCATGTAAAGCCGAAATGGACTCTTTCTGCTGAATTCTGCCGCCTCCTGGGGTATTACGCTTCCGAAGGGCACCTTCAAGACAGTGTGTATTTGACTTTCGGCCCGCACGAAATGGATTATGCCGAGGACGCCAAACGCTGCGCAAAGACGGCTTTCGGGGTTGAAGCGCACATCGACGTGCTTCCCCATTCCATCCGCGTAGGCTTCGGCGGAAAACTCGTCGAGTACGCCTTCGACCGCCTTTTGCAGGCAGGCAAGGGGGCGCAAAACAAGCGCGTCCCGTGGCCCATCTACAACGCGCCTTCCCAAGCCAAACTCGAGTTTCTGCGAGGCTACTTCCGGGGCGACGGCCACCTGCGCTTCTCTTCCTTGGGCTGCCGCCTGCAGGCCTCCACCGTCAGCCGTGGCCTGGCATCCGACCTAGTTTACCTCTTCCACCAACTGGGCGGCTGGGCCAATGCCCGAAGGCTCGCATCCAAGAAGCACAACGAACTCGACAAATACCCCGTCGTCGTGTCCGACCACGAGACGCTCTGGAAAGCCCGCGATACGGTATTAGATTTGTCCAAGGGCAACCGCGAGCGCGTCTGGAAATACCTGCAAAAGCCGACTGTCAAGCTCTCCATCCGCAAGACCGTCCCATCGGAACTGGTGAAGGCGCTCCAGCCTGCAATCTACGCCTTGACGCGCAGGGGCACCAGCCCGCTGGTCAACAACCAAAAGCGAATCGCCTTTGAAAAACTCTCTTTCCTGCACGATATTGCCAGCTCGCCCGAAAGCCTTCTATTGCGCGACAAAATCGCCGACGCCATTCCCAAGGCAGGCAGCCACCCGCTCTCAACCCAAAGGATTGCGGCAGAGGCAGGCGTCAAGTTCATCACGGCATTCAAGGCACTCAAGCGCATGCAACGCAAGGGAATTGCCTGCGGCATCAAGGAAAAAGGGGTGCGGTTATGGCGTGCAGCCTCCGACGCCGGCGCCCCGGCCATTGACGCAGAGCAAATCCGCAGGATTTTCGTGCTCAAGAACATCGTTGAATCCGGGCTTGTCCTACTCAAACACCGCCGGACGATTGAAATGCCGCCCACTTCCGGCTACGTCTACGACATCGAGGTCGCCCCAAGCCACTCCTTCGTTACTGGCTTAGGCGGGCTTCTGGTGTCAAATACCGATGCCGATCCGTACGGGTGGTACATTTACTCTACCATGAAATACGGCTCGATGGCGCTGGCGCACGAAAGCGACCGGCTCGGCTGCAAGGAAATGAAGTTCTTGGGCATGAGCATCTCGGACATCGAGCACTACGACCTGCGCGCCGTGACAATCAAGGCAAAGGACGTGGACATCAAGCGAGCGCAGGAAATGAAGGCGTACGACTGGTTCAAGAACAAGCCGTGGCAGAAGGAAATCGACAAGTTCCTGGACAAGAAGATAAAGGCTGAAATTCAATCACTCAGCAGCAAGAATCTCCAATACATCAGCAACACCTACCTTCCCGAGAAAATCCAGGG
>JAZDFO010000085.1:0-2064 GCA_043807785.1 Microcaldota archaeon
TGCCTTTTTAGCAGGCGGTCGTTGCTCCACAACGGGCATCTTTTCGTTAGAGCCAAGGCAAAGAAGGGCCAATCCGAGGCGTCAGGCGAGATTGTCCGCGCCGCCATCGCTTGGCCTTCGTATTCCTCCTCGGGCGTAGACGTGATTCTGGATAGCACTATTTCGACCGCGCGCTCGAAGGCAGGGCGTTGTAGGCCTGACTTTTCCAGGTATTCCTCCTCGTGGTTTGTGATTTCGGCGTAGGCGTAATCCGGTGACGCTAGCTGTAGCTCTCCGCTGAAGATAAGGCTGCGGGTCAGCCCTGCCCGCAGGATCGCCGCCACGATGACGTTCGTGTCTGCCACTACTTCCAAGTTCAGCCCTTCTTATGCCTGTTTGCGATGTTTTTTCGAAGCATTCTGCCGAGTTCGTCAATGTCCGCGTCGGATGCTTTGCTTGAGGCGGTGAGGCTGTCAAGCAGCTCAAGCTGTCCGAGCTTTGCCTTCCACGCCTGCCTGGCGACCTCCGACCAGTTGATTTCCATGCGCCGGTCGAGCTCCTTTTTCAAGTCGTCCGGGACTGACACTGTTACATTCACCATTGCCTCCACCCGCAATACATGTGCAAGCACTTGTTTTAAATGCTTTCATTTAATGCACGGGTATGAACCCATGGTGGGAATCGGGTGGCATCGTCACTTGAGGAACAGTATGTCGTCCCACGGGTGGCGGTAGAGGGGCTGCGCGAGGCGCTTCTGGTCGAGCGCGTGGCCGATGAGCCCGATGCTGCGGCCGAGCGCAAACAATCCGTTGAAGAACCCCGCGTCCACCATATCCTTCACTTCGTCGTCGGAGAATTCCCCGCAGCTCGTCATCAGGTCCAGCCAGAGCACCGCCATGCACCCGTCGACGTTGAGGATCAGGTTGTTGCGCTTGGCGGTGGTAATCTTCTCGACATCCAGCGCGTAGTCCAGGTATGCGGTGGATTTGAAGTGCCTTTTCGCGTAAGCTTTGAGCTGCGTCACGCGCTCGTCGGGGTTCGCCACGCTTTTTATGCGGTGCCCGATGCCCGGAATAAGAATCCCTTTCTTTTTCATGCCGTCAACGAATTCCTGCGGTAAAATGCCGGAGTCCCTGGCCTGCTTGAAGTAGCGCGCGGCATCATCCAACGCTCCTCCGAAACGCGGCCCGATGGTGAGCAGCCCCGAGCACAGCGAGGAAATCACGTCCTTGCCGGCCCTGCTTGCGACGATTGCGTTGTGCGCGCCGGATACCGCCGGGCCGTGGTCTGCGCTGATGATGAGGCAGAGCTCGACGAATTTGCTGGCGTACGGCGGGAGCTTCTTCTTGAACCACAAAAGTCCGATGACGTCCCCGATTCCCATTCCGTCGGCGACCACCTTGCTGATTGGGACGCCGTTGTACGCCACTTCCGTCCCGCGCTCGTCGGAAATGCTGGAAACGAAGCTCGTGGGCTTGCGGACCAATCCAGTCTTGAGCGCAACCGCATAATCTACCGGCAGCTTGGGCGGCTCGGTCTCTGTAATTTCTTTGATGACGCCCTTCTTCTTCAGTGCCTCGAATGCCTGCTTGATTGCGTCGCCAAGCCCGTCAAACGACTGCGGAACAACCGCGCCGGCTTCCTTCAATGCCTGGTTCTTCTCCTGCGCGGACTCCTTCTGTGAGCCGCTCTTGGCTCCCGCGTGCCCGAATTGGACCTCCGACGGGAAAATCGCCGCGCACGTTCCAGTGACCCACGCCACGACGGGCTTCGTGATTTTTCCCGTCTTGATTGCATCTGCAATCTCATATTCTCCAGTGCCGCCCAGCTCGCCGAGCACGACCATCATCTTGATTTCCGGGTCGGCCTCGTATCGCAGCGCGTGCTCGAGAAGCGTGCTGCCGGGGAATTTGTCGCCGCCGATGGCGATTCCCTGCGCCGCCCCGTCGGAATTCCTGGCAATGATATTGAACATCTCGTTGAGGAGGCCGCCGCTCTTGCTTACCAAGCCGACGCTTCCCTTCCTGTGAAGCTTGCATGCGGCGATGTTCTCGATGGTGCCGCCGCTGTTGGCGATGCGGAACG
>JAZDFO010000086.1:0-9967 GCA_043807785.1 Microcaldota archaeon
AAACGCCGCAGACATTGACGCGGCCGACCTTTTGGAGTTCTGCGCCAAAGACGGGGAAACCAGCGCAATCGCCATGTATTTGGAGGGCCTCCGGGACGGGCACCGGTTCATGGAAGTCGCCAAAAAGGTCGCGCGCAAAAAGCCGATTGTCTTGCTCAAGGGAGGCAGAAGCGAGCGCGGGCAGAAAGCCGCGGTATCGCACACTGCAAGCCTTGCCGGCGACTACGCGGTCTACGAGGCGGCGATGAGGCAGGCCGGAGTGTTCATGGCCGAAAGCGTCGAGGACTTGCTCGACCTGACCAAGGCGCTAAGCGAGCAGCCGCGCGTGACGGGCACAAACATTGCAATCGTCACCAACGGCGGCGGGGTAGGGGTACTGACCGCGGACTACTGCGCGCAGATGGGGCTCAACGTGGTCGAGCTGAAGGAAGCGACGCTCAAAAAGCTCGAGGCAGGGGGAAAGATGCACCATGCTTACTCGCGCGCAAACCCGCTCGACCTGGTCGGCGACGCGCTGCCACAACGCTACGAAATCGCGGTAAACACGCTGCTGGCGGAAAACTACATAGACGGCCTGATAGTCATACAGACGCTCCAGACGATGACCGACAGCCGCGCGGACGCACAAGCGGTGGTGCAGGCTCACGCGAAATACCCGCACAAGCCGGTGGTGTGCGTATTCATGGGCGGCCGGTATTCCGCGCGCGGCGTGGAAATCCTGCGGCGCAGCAACATCCCGGACTACAACGACCCGCTCAAGGCCGCCAAGGTAATGAAGGCACTGTGCGGGGTGGTTTAAGCGCGGGCGGCACAATTCACCCACGAGGAATACTTTTTCTCTGCAAAGCCATCTTTCCACGCGAATATCGCCGGAAGCTCGTAGGAATGGATGCGCTTGGCTGCGCGCTCAAGCCCGGGGTAGTTGCGGGCGGTTGTCTTGGCCAGAAGCACCCATTCCTTCGCGTGCCGCACCCTTCCTTTCCAGGAAAAAACGCTCTTGCAGGGAAAATAATTGACGCACGCAGCGAGCCTCGCCGCAACTAGCGCAGACGCGATTTTGCCGGCTTCCTTTTCCGAGCCGCAGACGATGCACGCGGTAAGCAAGGTTGCCACGCAAATCACATCGCGCGCAGGCGCCTGATGCGCTCCTCGATTGGCGGGTGGGTGGAAAAAAGGCTGCCGCCGAACTTGGAACGGAACGGGTTTGAGATGAACAAGTGCGCGGTGGCGTCGCTTGCTCCGGCCATCGGCGGCGCGGAGTCCTTGGAAATCTTTTCAAGCGCGGATGCAAGGCCCTCCGGGTAGCGCGTCAGCTGCGCGCCGCCGGCGTCGGCCATGTACTCGCGGCTGCGCGAAATCGATAGCTTGATGATTTGCGCGAAAATCGGGGAGAGGATGACCAGCGCAATGCCGATGATGGCAATCGCGCCGCCTGCCTTGCCGCGGTTGTCGCCGCCCCCGCGCATGCCGGAAAACCGCAGCATCTGGGCAAGGATTACGACGAAGCCCGCGAACACTGCCGCGAGCATCATGACCTTCATGTCGCCGTTTTTCACGTGCGAAAGCTCGTGCGCGACGACGCCCTCCAGCTCGGCGCGGTTGAGCTTCTTGATTGCGCCGGTTGTGACGCAGACTACGGCATGCTGCGGGTCGCGGCCGGTGGCAAACGCGTTGATGCCCGCATCGTCGATGACATAGATTCTCGGCACGGGAATGCCGGCGGCAAGCGAGAGGCCCTCTGCGACGTTGACCAGGTAATGGTGCTCTTCCTTGTTCGCGGGCCGCGCGCGCGTGGTCGCCAGCACTATCTTGTCGCTGTAGTAATAGCCGCCGACGGAGGATAGGACCGCGATTATTACCGCAAACGTGATTCCGAAGGCGCCGAAGTCCAAATACCAGCCCACGAAGTAGGACAACGCGAATATCATGGCGAAGAAGAACGCAAACAGCGCCCAGGTGCGAACGCTGTTGGAGGACTGCTCGCCCCAAAACGATGCCATGCTAGGCTAAGGAAGAAAGAGTTATAAAACATCATCGGCACAAAGGTCGTTTCAGCTCCCTTCGTCTAGCCCGGTCAAGGACTCCGGCCTTTCGACTCCTGCAGTTCTGCAGTGATGAGAAAGAGGCAGGGGGAAGACAGCCGAAAACGCGGGTTCGAATCCCGCAGGGAGCACTCAAAATCCCGTCCTGAGCATAGGAATATATTGCTCGGACCAATAAAATTATCTCGATGCGCACGCCGGTTCTCGTTATAGTCCTCGCGATTGCCCTGATGGGATGCACACAACAGCAACCCGCTCAGACGGCGATGGCAACTCAGACCGCAAGTCCGACCGCCCTCCCCACCACAGCGATTGCAGCGACACCTGCGCTGGCGACCGAACACATTTTTTCCATCTCCGAGGAGGAATTCTGCGGCCAACTGCGCATGATGAAAGTCGTGACTGGAGACTGGGCGTGGCTGCTGCTGAAGCAAAGTTTCGCATCGGAAAATCGTCTTTTCTGCCTTTCAAGCAATATTGGCAACCAATCCGAATTCCGCTGCCCATTCACGTCATTCGACAGGAATGCAAGCGACGTGCCAATAATTGGCTATTGTAAGCCGGTTGGCCAAGAAAAGGCAAAATGGGAATGCTCGAGCGCGACAAGTGTGTCCATTGAGACTCCTGCCGCGCCATTGAATAAATTAATTCTTGCCGATGACGGCACGGTTGAGGGTTTTGAGAGATACCGCCTTGAAAACGCCTCCTTCGATGCCAACGAGAAATTGACGGAATGCACCGTCCGAAGGAATTTCGATGCTAGCCAGAATGGGCGGGTAATATCGCATTACTGCGAGCTGTTCAAAGATGACGACAGGTCCGACCTCTGCTACGGGTGGGAAGCGTTTTATGCGAAGAACGCCTCGTTGTGTGAAGGAATTGGCAATCAAATGGAACAGGACGGCTGCAAGAAGGAGGTCGAATACGCCATTTGGTATGACACCCCGTTTGAAGTAAAGCCGCCGCTAAGCGAATGCGAAAACGAGTCCTCCCAAGATGAAAAGGATGCTTGCCATTCCGACATCGCCTATGAAAGGAATGACTCTGAGATATGCAAGTCGATTACAGACCAACCCTTCGCCCACGACTGCGTTTCCTTCATCGACGACATATATCCCTAACGGCCATGGGATGATTTGAGGTTTTTGTTTTTTCCTCGTTTCCCGCAGGGAGCACTCGAAAAAAAGGCGCCGTAGGCGTGGCCAGGCATGTTTTTAAGGATGCCAAATGGATTGATTCCATGAAGCAGGGGAATGCCGGACCAAGGGAATACGACGACGCGATTAAATTCGTCGCGGGATTCGCCTTCGGCTTCGCCTTTTTCGTCGCAATTTTTCTAGGGTATCTTTTTGCCTGTACCCGCTCATATGGAGCCGGGAACCCCGTGTTCGGGGCGCCGTCCGTGAGCATGGTGAAGACCGCCGCGCAGGTTGCGCTCATCTCAACGCCGGTGTTGGGCTGGCTTGCGGTCAATGGGATTCGGCGCCTGGCCGGCCTTGCAGGAACGGAGTTCTATGGAGGCGTCATTTCAGGCGAACTGATTCTAGGGTACATCATGCTGCAACTGCCGTAGGCGTAAAGGGCATCCCGACGCGGCCAAGATAATGGTTCATTGGTAGGGAAATATGACACGAGTTAGCGTTTCTTTTTCGCCGTTTCTTTTCCCAGCTCTTTGATGACTTGCTTTAGGAGCGCGGAATCTGCACTTTTTACACCTGAGTTTGCAGTCCCGCAGGGAGCACTTAAAACTCCAGCAGCCTAGTCGTCGCCGCCTTCGTCTTCGAGGTCGTTCTCGTCGTAGTCCTCGTCGTCGGAATCGTCGTCCTCGTAATTCTCGTCGTCCTTTTTCTTCTTGGGCGGCAACGGCTCTGCAGCCAGGAAATGCAAACCAGCGGATTTGATCCAAAGCATCGGCAACACCCCTCCTCCAAAAGCAGGTCAGCGCTTCTTCCTTCGTTTGATCTCGGCCAATTCCAGCAC
Organism: Microcaldota archaeon; assembly: GCA_043807785.1. GTDB lineage: Archaea > Micrarchaeota > Micrarchaeia > Norongarragalinales > SBBD01 > JAZDGU01. Next base: position 4,023 of record JAZDFO010000086.1, read on the forward strand.
ATCAACCTCCACAGTCTCGCTCATGTCGGCGCGTTTTTTGAAGCCCGTGAGGAAGAACACCAGGGCAAGCAAGTCGAACACTTGGTACCAGTTCCGCACGCACAGGCCGCTGCAGAAGTCCACGTTGCGGAACACGTAGCCCAGCGCGAACAACCCGATGCCGGTGTAGAAAAGCGCCGAGACCGTCCAGTCCCAGCGGATGCGGCCCTTGCGTTTTTGCGAATACAGGATGAGCAGATAGTTGAGCAGGTAGAGGAGGACGAGGAACGCGGCGACCAGCGTCAGAGCGCTGACGAAATCAAAGCCCTCGGCGAGACGTACCATGCATTTGCACCCGGAATCCGGTTACGGGCCGGCAATATAAATGGATGACGGTAGCCTGGAAAAAGCAGGGCAAACTTCGGCAAACTGGATTCAGGCGCGCAAAGGAAATCAAACCAAACCTTTAAGTAGTCAAACCAGGGAAGTAAGGAGAACGGACGCAGGGGGGTCGGAAAGGGTGGCATTCATGAAACCGCAGGTTCCGCATCAATTCATATTAATCGCGATAATCGGCGCCGACGGCGACGCGGCCGACGCGCTGTATGCGGGCTTGCGTGAGTTCCCGGCGGAAAAAATCGTGCTCATCGCCGAAGCCAAGGACGGCCAAAGGGCGGAAAAAATCAGGAAAGACCTCGAGAAGTTCAAGGTCCCGACTGCAATAGAAACCGTGGGCAGCAAGGCGTCGATGGAGGAAGTGTTCGCCAAGGTCGCTGCAATACGCGACCGCGAGGAGGGCAAGAGGCTGCTGGTCAACGTCGACACGGACTATTCAAGCTCGTGCGTGGCGCTCTCGGCGGCGTTCGTCAACGGCATACAGGCAATCGGCCTGTCGCAAGGCAGCATCATCGCGTACCCAATCATGAAATTCAGCTACTACACCGCGCTCTCCGACAAGAAGCTCATGCTGCTGGGGCTGATTTACGACCGCAACGGCGTCAAGTCACTCGATGAATTGAGCAAGGCCGCCGGCATGAGCCTGCCGCTTGCGACGTACCACATTCGGGGCTCGCGCGACAAGCCGGGCATGGAAGAACTCGGGCTGGTCGAGACGCTGCGCAACAAAGGCAGGCTGGAAATCACGCTCTCGGCGCTTGGCCGGCTGATAATAAAGGGACGCGTCGAGATGAAGCCTGCAGACGACCGCAAGGCGGGCAACGCCCAAAAGCGCTCCAGGGTAATTTGAAGTGACTGCCGTTGGCGCAGGCCTGATTGCGGCCTCTGCGCTTGCGTTGTCGGTAATTTTGCTGCGCTGGATAGAAAAGGCTGGGCACTAGGGATTCTGCACGCACGGCAATAAAACCCTGCCGCTTGAAAACGGCGCGCAGTTGCCGGGAATCAAATTTATATAGCCGCCGGCGCACATCATTCTTTTCATTTCGGGGTTTTCATTTTTTGGGGGGATGCGAGTGGTAAAATTCATTTTCGTCACCGGAGGCGTTTTGAGCTCGCTTGGCAAGGGCATCCTGACTGCAAGCCTGGCGAGGATACTCAAGATTGGCGGCCTGGACGTCTCGCTCATGAAGATTGACCCGTATTTGAACTGCGACGCGGGCACTCTCAACCCGTACGAGCACGGGGAGGTGTTCGTAACGCAGGACGGATTCGAGTGCGATCTCGACGTCGGCAACTACGAGCGCTTCACGGATGTCTTTGCGCGCAAGGAGCAGAACCTCATGATGGGCGCGGTGTACAAGACGGTAATCGACCGGGAGCGCAAGGGCGACTATTTGGGAAACACAATCCAGCTGATTCCCCATGGAACGAATGAAATCAAGCGCAGGATACGGCTGGCGGCGGAGGTGACGAAGTGCGACGTGCTGCTCGTCGAAATCGGCGGCACGGTGGGCGACATCGAAAGCGAGGTCGTGCTCGAGGCGGCAAGGCAGATGCGCTTTGAAAACGGCGCCAACCCGAGCGTGCTTTTCGTGCACCTGGCGCTCGTGCCGGTCATCATCACCAACGAGCAGAAGACCAAGCCCATGCAGCACAGCGTCAAGGCACTGCTCGGCCGCGGGATTACCCCAGACATTCTTGTCGCGCGCAGCAAGGACAATATTTTGGAGGGCACGAGGAAGAAAATCGCGCTCATGTGCAACGTGCTGCCCGACTCGGTGTTCTGCTCGCCGGACCAGAAGAACATTTACGACATCCCCAGGGTCCTGCGCGAGCAGGGCATTGAGGACGTGCTTGCCAAAAAGCTCGACCTGAAGTTGAAGAAGGGCGCAAGGGACTCCTGGGAGCCGCTGCTGGAAAAGCCGCTGCGGCACAAAAAGAGGGTCGCCGTCATCGGGAAATACGCGCAGACGACGAAAGACACGTACATGAGCGTCTTTGAGGCAATCCGCCACGCGGCAATGCACAACGGAATCGACGCGGAGATTGCGCTGGTGAATTCCGAGGACATCGAAAAAGGCAAGGCCGAATTGAAAGGGTATGATGCGATAGTCGCACCCGGCGGGTTCGGCGCGCGCGGGACTGAAGGAAAGATTGCCGCCGCGAAATACGCGCGCGAGAACAACGTCCCTTACTTGGGGCTTTGCTACGGGCTGCAGCTGGCGGTCATAGAGTACGCGCGCAACGTCTGCGGCCTGGCGGGCGCCAACACCACTGAAAACGATGACAAGACGCCGCACCCCGTAATCGACTTGCTGCCCGAGCAGAAGGCCGTCACCGACAAGGGCGGCACCATGCGCCTTGGCGCAAAAAGCGTGCTGGTCAAGAAAGGCACGACGGCCGCCGAGGCGTACAAACACGAGATGAAGGACGGCAGGATATTCAAGAGGTTTAGGCACCGCTACGAAGTCAACCCGCAATACGTCGAGCGGCTCGAAAGGGCGGGCATGATTTTCTCTGGAAGGGACCCGGAGAAGGAAATCATGAAGATTTTCGAGCTGCCCAAGAAAACGCACAAATTCATGATGGGAACCCAATACCACCCCGAATTCGACTCAAGGCTGGAACGGCCCGAGCCGCTCTTTGACGCGCTGCTTGCCGCAACGCTGGAATGAAGAGACCGCTCGCCTCAAGCGCCGCCTTTGCCGCCGCCGTGCTGGGGCGCCGAGCCGAGCATGACAAACGACGCCACGCCGGCGCTGCCGAGCACCAGGTAGACCATTCCGCGGTAAAGCAGGGAAATCGTTATGGCGGAAGAGAAGGAATAGCCGGCCGAGGCGAGGAGGACTGCGAACGCGGCGTCGCGCGCGCCGATGCCGCCGGGCAAAAACGAGAACGCGCCGACGAGCCACGAAATCGCCGCAATGGGGACGAACAAGAGCAGCGGGATTTCCACGCCGACGGATTTCGCCGCCAAAAGCAGTATGCTGGCGTCCCCAAACCAGATAACCGCGGACAGCGCCAGGAGGGTGGAAAGAAGCTTCCGGTCGCGGGAATACAGGGAGAGGGACTCGGAAAACGAGCCGAGGGTTGACGCGGCTTTTCCATAATATTTCTTGAGGGGGCCGACGGCGGCAAACGAGAACAATGCAAACGCCGACAACGCGACCTGCGGCCGGACCAGGACTAAAAGCATAAATGCGATGATTGCCGCGATGCCGGCAAGCAGGAGTGGATGCCCTCCCTGCAAAAGGCCAACCCCCGTGGCCGAGAACACCAAGAGCACAAAGACGTCGGTTGTGCGCTCAAGCATGAGCGGAGCGAGGACCTTGGCGCGGCTGGTGGAAGAAAGCCGCTTGACAAACTGCGCGCGCGCGAATTCCCCGCTGCCGACCGGGAGCACCTCGTTGACGATCTGGCCTGCATAATACACCATGGACGAGTGGCGCAGCCGCAGCCGCACGAGCTTGCCTAACGACAGCGTCCAGCGCAACGCGCGCAGCTGGAGATTGAATGCCATGGCGATGGCGGCGAAGGCAAGCATGCCCGCATCCGCGCGGGAAACCGCATAAAGCACTTCCCCGGCGCCGACCTTGGAAACCACCAGTGCAAGCAGCCCGATTCCGAGCGCAAACGGGAGGGCTTTCTTGAAGAAATCCAATTGCACGAATACCACTGGCACCATTACGGGAGACGGGTTTATAATGAAAAACAGGATGCGCGGCCAATGAGGCCGGCCCGGCACAAGAATGAAAAAAGTGGGACCAGGGGGATTCGAACCCCCATCCGCAGGTATCTCCTGATTTCGCTCGTCACAAATTCAGAGCTCCAGGAAGTTCAAGTCATAAGGCGCGGTTAAACGCGCCCTCATAATACCCGTGCACGCAACCTGGCTTCGCCCGTTTGCCGCGCGCATAAACGCGCGCGATAAAAGAACTGGAGCTTCAGCGACGGCGCCTTCGCGGGGAATGCGCCAATGCTGCTGTTCTGCCAAGTTATACTATGGACCCTCGTTGCCAATTAATGGCGCAACCAAGGAATAAAAAAGGGACTGAGGGGTTGCATACTGGAGTTTGGATGGGTTTAATAAAATAACTGCGCAGATTGCTGGATAATAATGGCGGTTACGAGGTCGAGAATATGAAAATGCGGGGGAAAATAGGGATTGCACTGCTTTTTGCCGGCGTTCTGCTTGCGGCCGGTCTGGCGAATGCCAATCCGGTTCGGGAAGCGATTAAGGGGCCGGACCTGACAATTGCCAGCCTGGATTCAAGCAACCACTCGCCGTCAGTCGGCGACACGGTGGCTATTACGGTAGTGACGAAGAACAACGGCGCCAAGGCTGCCGGTACGACAACGACTAGGGTGGGAAAGGACTCGGGATACGCAAACTTCGCCATACCCGCGCTGGCAAGGAACGCGCAGGTTACAAACACCACTAGCTACACTTGCACGACCGCGGGAATCCACTTCATCAACGCCACGGCGGATTACTACTCGGCAGTCAACGAGACCAACGAGTCCAACAACTTCCGCAGGATAAGCATCAACTGCACGGAACCCGCCAGGCCGGACCTTGTCGTCGAGCAGATCGCGCACTGGGTGCAGTTCTCGAACGCCAGCATTAAGATAGTGAACTTCAACATGAGCGTCAAGAACCAGGGGAACGCCGCTGCCGCGGGCTTTTGGGATGCCCTCGAATACGGCGACGGCCAGCCGGGCGACATGTTCTTCGTCGGCAGCCTCAACGCGGGGGCGCGGGCATGGCACTATTCGACGCACTACTACTACAACAGCTCAAACTTCACCGTCTCGGGGTACGCCGACTATCTCAGCAACGTCACGGAGAGCGACGAGTACAACAACTGGCTGTCAATAGTAGTCTGACCGCAGCTTAGACGGTTTTTCCTTTTTTTGACCGCGATGGCCGAAGGCATGCCTGAACAACGATCGGCTCCGCGCTATTTAAAACACTAGCGCAATACTCTGCCTCGAAGGAAGGTGCGTAGAATGGCTTGGATTGCAGGAGTCGACGAGGCAGGAAGGGGGCCGGTCATCGGGCCGCTGGTAATCTGCGCGTTCGCCTGCGACGAGGGGCAGGAAGCGTACTTGCGCCAAATCGGGGTAAAGGACTCGAAGCTGCTTTCCCCTGCAACGCGCGAGAGGGTCGCCGAGAAAATCCGCGCCTTCCCGCATGCAATCATTGAAATTTCCGCCGTCGAAATCACCGAGGCGATGGCAAGCAAGGTCAGCCTCAACGAGCTGGAGGCCAAGAAGGCCGTCGAGGCGCTCGGCAGGCTGCAAAAAAAGCTCGGCAAAGACAATCCGCTTGCCAAGGTCCTCCTGGATTCGCCCGACCCCATCCCGCGCAAGTTCGAGCAGAGGGCAAAGAAATACTGGCACAAGGCCGGCCTGCACGCGTCAACCGCAATTGTCGCCGAAAACAAGGCCGACTTCAAATACCCCGTCGTCGGCGCGGCCTCGGTGCTCGCAAAGAGCATGCGCGAAAAGCGGGTCGGCGAGCTGCACAAGGAATTCGGGGAATTCGGCAGCGGCTACCCCAGCGACGA
>JAZDFO010000087.1:0-3092 GCA_043807785.1 Microcaldota archaeon
ATGCCGGTTGGCGCGGGGGGGATGCTTGCCAGCGAGTTGGTGATGCCTCCGCCGGTGCCGTTGATGTTGTTCTCTGCTGCGCCGAACAGTTGAGTGCGGGTGATGATGAGCACCAATACGACGAACAGCATTGCGCCGCCAATGAGGAACAGGTATTCGACTGAAACCTGGGATTTTCTTGGGGGCCGCATGGGGTTAATACCTTTTTTTAACAAGCGTCTCTTCACTGCACTTGGGGCACGTGTACGCGATTAATTCAGACTGCGGGCGTATTTTAGGCGAGCAGTTGGCGCACATTCCGCTTCCGCAGTACGGGCAAAAGATTATGCGGGAGCTCTTGGAGTGGCAGGTCGGGCAGCCCATGCCTTTTTCTGCCTCGACTTTCACGAACTCTATTTTAGAGGACTGCTCCGGCTGCTCCGTCGAGAGGCTGCGAAGCCGGGCGAATACCGACGGGGCGTCGCTTCCTGCCTCGGGAGTTGCGGAAGGTTGTGGCTTGCCAGTGCCGACCAGGTCTTCGAAAGTGATTTGCGGCTTGTTTTCTTCCCCTTCGTTTTTAGCTGGGGGCTTCTTTTCCGGCTTGCCTGCATTGGGTGGCGCGTTTACCGACAGCGTCGAGCGCAATCCCGTGGGCTTCTGGTTTTCCTTTAGCTGGTAGTAGACGTCGGATACGAGGCTGTCGAACTCCTGCTTGTCCGCCGCCTGTTTTTGGGCAATCACGTCCACGCCCTTCTGCTCGATGCCTCCCGCGGAGGCCATGTAGCGCCGTCGCACCACGGATTGCGGCAGGGCGGCAGCTGCCAGTGCGGGTTTGATGGCGGGGCCGCCGAAGTCTTTTGCCATTTCTTCGGCTTCAGCGTCTTCCGGCGACAACGGGGCTTGCCCTGCCGCACTGGCAGCGCCTGCTTTGGCTATCGCCCGGTATGTGATGAAGCCCGGTTTGGGCGGCGCTATGGCGGGGGTTGCCTTGAATGTCTCGACTACGGGCAGTTCGACTAGGGGTTCGGCGGGTTTGTGAGATTGCCCGGGTTGTTGCGCGTGCTTTTCTGCGACGATTGTGCCTATGGTCGCCATGAACCCCTTTGGCGGGTTTTCTTGGCCTGCCAGCGGCTGGTTGTTTTGAGCCGCAGGAGATTGAGCCGGGGGGTTTATGGCGGGCTTGGGTTGGGGTGGGGAGGCAGCAGAAGGCTGCATGGCTTTCGCCGGGGTTCCGATTAATTGCTCTTTCACTCCCTTTGCTGCAATCACTTGCGGCGCCTTAAGCAGGGTTTTTGGAAGCTGCACGCTCTTTTGCTGCGGCATTGGTTGCGGCGACGGCTTGGGCTTTGGCGCAGGCGACATCCAGCCGAAAAGCCGGCTGAAAAGCGAGGGCTCGGGGGGCTTTTCGAAATAAGAGTCCTCTTGGCGCAGCTTGAGGATTACGCGCCTCTTTTCCTGCGCAGAAGGCTCCTGCTGCGCTTGCAGGGCATTGCCAAAAACGCCGGCTGGAGGCATTGGAGCCGCGGGGGCTGGCGACGGCACGGCCGCAGGCTGCATTGAAGCAAACGGCTTTGGTGCTGCAGCAGGAGCAGACTGCGGGGCGGCTGGCGTTGTTTTTTGCGCTCCCGCCGTGAAAGGCGCTGTGGCTTGCGCGGGTTTGGCGGAGTCATTTGGCTGGGCCTGCTGCGGGCCGGCAGCTGCGAGAGCCGGCTTTGGCGCAATCTTTTGCAGCCGGCTGAAATCCAGTTCAATTGGGGAGAAGTCCGCATGGGGGGCGGTAAGGGGCGCGGTCTTGCGGGCAGCAGGCGCTGACGGGGCCTTGGCCACGGATGGCTTGAATGGCGGGGTTGGAGCACTGCCTGCATGGTGCTTGGGCGCGGGCCTGGCCGCTGCACTGGCAGGCATCAACGGGATGGCAATCGCCGCAGCCATCGGGATGCCGATGGTCAAAAACGAGGACTGGGAAAGGACGAAATAGACCTTCAGGACAATGAATGACGCGGCGAGAAGCAGAAACAGGACGAGTGGGAAAAAACCGGAGCGCGTCATCACGTCAGCCGAATCGTAGCTGTAGTCTATTGCGAACGCCGCTATGGAAAGCAGCAGGCCGGATATGGCGGATATGCCCAGCCGGATGTTGAAGTCCATTGTCCGGATTTCAGGGTAAGTCAGCCGCAGCAGCAGGTACCCGACTGCCACCGACCCCGCGCCGAAGTACGCGTAGAATGCAACTGAAAGGACAGAGATATCGGGCATGCGCCGATTACAGCAAGCGGTTTAAATAGATTTGGCGTGCTCATTCCCAGAGTAAAAAACGGGGTATTGCCAATGTTTGCAAAAATCGGGGGGCTGGCATCCAGGGAAGGCGGGGCGCAAAAAATCCGCGGATGGGTCTACCGCACGCGCTCCAGCGGCGGAGTGGCCTTCGTCGTCGTGCGCGATTCCACCGGCGTGGTGCAGTGCGCCGTGAAGAAGGACGCCGTTGCGCAAAACGAGTTCGCGGACGCGCAAAAGGCGCTCATTGAATCCGCCGTCGAGGTGGAAGGCACCGTAAAAAAGGACGCGCGCGCGCCCGGAGGCTTCGAGCTGCAGGCAACGGGATTCAAGGTCACCCACTTCGCGCAGCCGTTCCCCATTTCGCGCGACAAGTCCCCGGAATTCCTGCTCGACATCCGCCACCTGTGGATTCGCAGCCGCGGGATAACCTCCGCGATGAAGGTCAAGGCCGAAGTCCTCGCCGCTTCCCGCGAGTTCTTCAAATCAAAGGGCTACTGGGAGGTCACGCCGCCCATCATCGTCAGCGGCGCGTGCGAGGGCGGCAGCACGCTGTTCGACTTCAACTACTTCGGCAAGAAGGCGTTCCTCTCGCAAAGCGCCCAGCTCTACCTCGAAGCCATCTCGTTCTCGCTCGAAAAAGTCTACGCCATCACTCCCTCGTTTCGGGCGGAGAAGAGCCGCACCCTGCGCCACCTCGCCGAATACTGGCACATGGAAGGCGAAGAGGCTTACATGGACTTGGAGGGGCTGCTGGAATTCGAGGAGGAGCTTGTAACCCGCGTCTGCCACGAGGTCGCCAAGCAATGCCAAAACGAGCTTAAGATTCTCAACCGCGA
>JAZDFO010000088.1:0-21436 GCA_043807785.1 Microcaldota archaeon
CCCCCGTCCCGACGGCAGCGTCTACGCCGACGCCTGCGCCGGCAGCAGCGCCCCAGCCGCCCGCGCCACAGGACTACACGCTCTACATAGTCGGCGGCGCTATAGTGCTGGCGATAATAGTCGGCGCGGTCATAGTCAGCAAAAGGAAGAAGAAATAAGCCGCCGCCTTAACCGCTTGTGCTCCCGTGCCATCGAAGTCCAGCAGTCCAAAGTAGTCATCGATCGTGCAAGCCGGCGCGCTGCACAACTTCATAAACACGGGCAGGCAGCTGAAGCTCTGCGCGATTTAAGGGCTGCCGAATAGGCGGCAGGAGTTTTCAGCCGCCCTTCCAGACGGAGATGTACTCCATTATCTTGGCGTCGTTCTCCTCTTCCGTCTCCCCCAACCCGCCGTTGCTCCACTCTTCGATGTACTGCAGGAGCTGCGCGTCGGAAATCTTCGCCTGCGGCTCCGCTTCCGGCGAGGCCTTGCACGCGCCGCCCGAACACCCGTTGGTGCAGTTGAAGTAGTCGTACTTGAACGTCTCCCCGGAATCCGGCAGCACACCCTTGCACGAGTATTCCTTGACCTGGGTTCCGCTGCAGGCGTCCGTCTTGTTTCCGGAGACTATCCCCCCGTCGTTCTCCCTGTACGAGTACGTGGCGGTGCCGCTGACGCTCTTGTTCGAACCGTCGGAGTCAACGCACTTTATCTGCGGCGCCGCGGCGAGCTTCTTGCACGCGCCGTCCACGCAGTACAGGCCGTTGGTCGCGTTGTTGCACTCCGCGTCGCCGAATACCCAGTAATTGCACGCGTCGCCCTCCTTGGGGTTCGCCGCCGGAGCGGCAGTAGGCGTTGGGGTAACGGACGGAGCGGGAGTGGGCGTTGGCGTGGCAGTCTGCGTCGGGGCGGGCAGGCATGCCCCCTGGCCGCAGCCGTAGGTGCACTGGTAGAGCGAGGAGCTGTACGGCGGAGTCCCGCCGCCGCAGACGAATTCCCTTACGCTGCAGTCCGCGCCCGCGGCGCACTGTCCGACTTGCACGCCCGTCCTCTCGCAGTAGTCCGCCTTGGCCCCCTCCACGAACGCGCCGTTGGCTTCCCGGTACCTGTAGGCCGTCGTGCCCGCGGTCATCCTGTCGTCCGCGTCTGGGTCGGTGCAGTACAGGCTGGTTCCACCCGAGTATACGGCGCACTGGAAGTTGATGCAGTACAGGCTGGTCCGCGGGTCGCACTGGCTGTCGCCGTAGACAGCGTAGTCGCACTGGTCGCCTGCTCTCGCGGCGAACGCGGGGGCAGCGAGCAGCAGCAGGGTCGCAGCCAGCGCAAGCAAACGCATTCTCATACGCTTTTGCATAAACGGCCTGCCAATATAAAAGTATCCCCCCTGCTGTCGGAGGAGCCGGAGCCTCCCTCCACCCAAGGCGTGGCTTGCAGAAGTACTAGGCGCTCGGCCAAGGCGTAAGCTAAAAATCGTAATGCCTAGTATTATACGGGAGGCCGCCTAGTTTTCACGCGTTTGAATATCCTCGGTAAGCCGCCTTATTACCGGAAACGCGGTCCAGGCACGGGATAAAAACAGCCGGCGCGCAAATGCCTGCATGAAACTCGTTGCCACTTCCGACCTCCACTTCGGCAGCACGCTCTACTCGGGCGGCGTCAAGCGGCTGGTAAAGTTCATCAACGCTCTTGAGCCGGATACCGTAATGGTATTGGGTGATCACTGCCATGGCCACCGTGGGCTGCTCAAGAAGCTGTTCGAGCTCTACAAGGAAATCCACGCTCCTTTGATGCTTTGCATGGGCAACCACGACTATTGGGTAAGCCGAAACCAGTTCAACCACGAAGCCGATTCGCTTGGCCAGCGCGAGCATTTTATCAAGTTGTGCAAGGAATTCGGCTTCCACTGCCTTGACGAGCGCGAATTCGTGCAGGACGGCGTGGCGTTTGTCGGCGGGTCGATGTGGTACGACTACTCCTTCCGGCCCGACGGCGTGTCGGAAGAGCTCGCCGCCCTCAAGCAGACTGACCAAGGCAGGTGGAATGACTTGGTGTTCGTGAAAATGTCTTTCGACGACAAGAGGTTCCTGGAAATGGAGTTAGAGCGGCTGGAAGCGCAGCTCAAACGCGTCAAAGGTTGCGAAACCATTGTTTCCGGCACGCACTTCCTGCCTTTCCGCGATTGCGTGACCTCCACAGGCAGGTTCGAGTGGGATTACTTCAACTCCTTCATGGGCTCCACCAAAATCGGCGAGCTGCTCGTCAAATATAGGGTAAAACACGCCCTCTACGGCCATTCGCATTCCGAAGATGTTGAAATCAAGCGTTCTTTCGACGTGCAAGGGGTCAAGGCCTTGAACGTGGCGTATTCGAAGAAGCAGCCGTTCACAGAGCTTGTCATGTGACTGGACTCCATGACAAGAAAGCGTGGTTTATTTGTCGTATCAATTAATCACTTTTTGACAAAATGCGTTGTATCTATATGCGATACCTTTTTATACTATTTCATCACAAAATAGAAGAATATGAAGAAAACAGATAAAGTGCAGTTGCCTGACGGCATCCGCAAATACATTCTTGAGCATGATTTAATTACTGCGGACCAGCTTGCCAAAGATTTTGAAATATCGAACACCACGGCAAGCACATACTTAAGCCGAACGATAACCGCAGGCATTGCAACCAAAATCGCCCCGAAAACAATCATTCACGCGCCACGCGACCTGCCTGAGCTCACAGCGGAAAAAAAGCGCGTCTTGTCCGTCATCCGCGAGCAAATGCCTTTCATAGAAATCTCGATATGGTCTTCCCAGGACCTGAACAAATACGCCCACAACATCATCGCCAAATCACTCGTCGTAGTAGAAGTCGGCGAAAAAGTCGGTGATGCCGTGAAAGACACGCTTCAATCAAAGGCAATCAAGGCCGTGCTTTACACGTCAAAACAAGATGCAAAAACAGCATTGGAATTGCCGGAAAAGCCGGTTCTAGTGATAAACCGCTCAGACAAAACAGGCACAATCCAAGACGCCCGCGACCCCCACCTCCACAACCCCACTTTTGAAAAAATCTTCGTCGACGCATACTTCCTTTCCACGCGCAAAAACATCGGCCCCCCGTCCAGCGAAATCGCGGCATCTATCTCCAACGTCTTTGGCTTCAAGCACGCCCTCCAACTCTCACTGCTCAACGCCGTTGCCCAGCGCCGGCACGTCGAAAAAGAATTCCATAACCTCTTCTATCAACTTAGAATAGAGCACCCGGATTACCCGATTCCAGAAGCCTACGCCCAAAAAATTCCGCTGACGCCCAGCCAGGCAAAACATCTTAAAACCGCAATCGGAGGGATCAACTGATGGCCGAAAACCCGTTGAAGGAAAAATCAGTTGCAGCCCTTGGCTTCCTTGAAAAAATGGTTCAAGCGGGATTCGACCCGCTCTTCAAGGGAGGAACCTGCGCCCAAATATTCATTCCAGAGGGATTGCAGCGCTTGAGCATCGACCTAGACATCGCTACAAACGAATCCGAGGCGCGCGTTTTTGAAACACTCGAAGCGATAAAGGCCAGGACGCCCATTGATACAGAGCGCTGGAAGGACACTCCGGATCCAAACCTTCCCTTCGTCAGGTACACCATCACCTTGGACCCGCAGGGCAAGAGAACCTCGTTCTACTTGGACGTGTTGTTCAAGGAACCCTCGTACGCCACCCAACAAACCGCCCTGCATACGCGGTATTTCGACTCCGGCACAAAAGCAAGGACGCCCACTCTGCACTCAATCCTTGGTGACAAGCTCGCCACCCTCGGCCCAAAAACCGTTGGAAGAAAACTCGAGAACGAACGCCACGCCGTAGACTACCTCAAGCACGTTTACGACATATCGCAGCTGCTACCGCTTGCCTCAAACACTGCATTAGTCTTCGGAGCATACCGGGCCGTCGTCAACGACCAGAAAACCTTCCGCCCCAAAGTCCACATAACCACCGAAAATTCATTAGAGGACCTGTTGGACGTGGCCAAGTGGCTGACGATGACCGCACAAAACCCCAAGGAAGTGCGGGATATAACAACGGCAGGGAAAGTGGAATTGCTCAAGGCCGGAATAGACGGGATTTCAGCCTACCTGACGCCAGGCGTACACTTCGGTCCCAACGAAGCCCGGTCTGCAGGCGGCCAGATAGCACTCGTGGCAAAAACCCTCGAACGCGAATCCAAAGGCAAAAACCACCATTCATTTGCAGTGCTGCGCGACGAATCCGAACGCATGTTCAAGAAAGAGGATTTCATAAAAAGCGCGGCAAAGCGGCTTGCTTTTGAGGAACCCGAAATAGAATGGCAGCGGCTCGTTGCCACCTCTCCGAAGGCAATCGCTTACTGGCACGCGGCTCTGTTCCCAGAGCACGCCGAAGTGACCTCGGAATACCGGAAAAAATACGGCTAATCAAAAGCAATGGGTTAAGCGATTCAATGAATAAGCAAATCAACGCCGTCGCCTTATGCCAAAACGCTGCCCTAGAAGGCTTTGTGACGATGAAGAAACGCACAGCCTCGGCAGCTGCAAAAGCGATGGCGTACGAAGGTTCGGAAATCAAGGAATTGATTACGGCATTTGGCCCGAAAATCTTTATGCCAATACGAACTATACGTTTTGAGCTTTAATTTGAAAGAGGGGCAATATGGAATTGAAAGAACTGACAAAATTAATTGCGGATTGTTTAAAAGAATTTGATTTTCGGGCGCAGGGCTTTTGCACGGCCAGCATCCCCGGGCTCGTGCCGTGGCGCGGTTTACGCATGGGGCGTTGTCCCATCGGGCGCGTTCCCGCCGGAAGGCTGTTTTCCCGCGGGGTTTCCGGTTTTTTCCGCCGCGGCCTTGGGCGCCTTGCCAAGCGGCCTCATGCTGGGAAAGAGTATGACTTCCTTGATGCTTTCCTTGCCAGTGAATATCATTGTAATGCGGTCGATGCCGATGCCGATTCCGCCCATTGGGGGCATGCCGTATTCCATCGCCGTGACGAAGTCCTCGTCGAAAGGCTGCGCTTCCTGGTCGCCGTTGCGCCGGGCGTCGGCCTGTTCGTTGAATTTCGCGCGCTGTTGTACCGGGTTTGTGATCTCGGAGTAGGCGTTGGCGCACTCTTCGCCGGCGATGAACAGCTCGAACCTTTCAGCCAGCCGTGCATCGCCGCGCTTTTTCTTCGCCAGCGGGCACATGAATTCGGGGTAGTCGATGACGAACGAGGGGTCCGTGATGCCGGGCTTCACGAATTCGTCGAAGAGCGCGTCGATTGCGTGCGCGCGCGTCGGCTGGCTGGTCGCCTTGAGGCCCAATTTCGAGATTGCGGCCATCGCCTCGGCGTCGTCTTTCCAGCAAAGCACGTCAATGCCTGTTTTCGCCTTGATTTCGCCAACCAGGGAGAGTATGGCGAATGGGGGCGCAAAGGAAATTGGCTTGCCCTTGAATTCGGTTGAGTCCTTGCCGTGGACGGCGTTGCACACGCGCAAAAAGATGTCCTGCGCGCGCCTCATCATGCCGTGGTAGTCAGTGTAGGCCTCGTAGAACTCGAGCATGGTGAACTCGGGGTTGTGCGTGCTGTCGATGTCCTCGTTGCGGAAGTCCTTGGAGATTTCGTAAACGCGCTCCATTCCGCCAACTATCAGCCGCTTGAGGTATAGCTCGTCGGCAATGCGCAGGTACAAGTCGGCCTTGAGGGCATTGTGGCGGGTGACAAACGGTTTTGCCGCGCCGCCGCCGTAAATCGGCTGGAGGACCGGCGTCTCGACCTCGAGAAAGCCGTTCTCGTCTAGGTATTCGCGGATGGTGCGGATTATCGCCGCGCGCTTTTTGAATATTTCCACAACATCCGGGTTGGCAATCAGGTCCAAATAGCGCTGCCGGTACCGTGTCTCGGTGTCTTCCAGCCCGTGGAATTTCTCGGGCATCGGGCGCAGTGATTTCGAGAGCACCGCGAATTCGGTCGCGTCGATTGACACTTCTCCCTTCTTGGTCTTGGTGGCCGTGCCGGTTGCGCCGATGATGTCGCCGGTCATGAGCTTTTCAAAGTCGGCGAGCTTCTTTGCCCCCGCGTGGTCTTCGCGCAGGAGAACTTGTATCCTGCCGCTTGCGTCCTGCACCGTGGCGAAGACGAGCTTGCCAAACGAGCGCTTCATCACGATCCTGCCGGCAATGCTGGCCGCCTTTCCTTCCAGGGATGCGTAGTTGCCGTGGATTTGAGCCGCCGAATGCGTGCGCCCGAACGAGTACGGGAAAGGGTCGATTCCAGCCTTGAGCAGGTCGTCCAGCGCGGCTTTTCTTGCTTCGTCCATAGTATATCGCAGGGTATTTGGCGCGCTCGCGTTTTTATTCGTAGCGGAGGGCGTCTACAGGCTGCAGGCGGCTTGCGTTCCTTGCCGGAAACGCGCCGGAGGCAACGCCTATCGCGACCGAGAACAGGAGGCAGAATCCGATTAGCTCTGCGCTGATTTCGCTTGGAACGCCGAACGAGTTGAGGAGAAATGAAATGCTTAGCCCGAAAATCACGCCAAGCAGCCCGCCGATGAGGCCGATGAGGCCGGATTCGAAGAGGAAGATTTCGAGGATCGCGTCGTTGGAGGCTCCGATGGCCTTGAGCACGCCGATTTCGCGCGTGCGCTCGAGAACCGAGGTGAACATCGCGTTTGCAACCCCTATTCCGCCGACAATGAGTGAGATTGCGGCGACTCCGCCCAAGAATAGTGACAGGAGGCTCGTTATCTGGCCGATTTGGTCGGATATGGATGCGGCGGTGAGCACCGTGAAGTCTTCCTCGCCTTTGCGCACCTTGTGGTTGTTTCGCAGGCGGTCTTGTGTCTTTGCAGTGATTTCGGCAATGTCCTTTGTGGGGTCGGTGACGGCAAGTATGGTCATTACGCGGTCGCGGTCAATTGAGCCGCCGAGAATGAGCCTCAGCGCGCGCTCTTCGACGTAAATTCCGGTGTCGATGCTTCCGCCCGTGTTTCCCGCCTTCCTGATTATGCCGGTGACGCGGAAGTTCTTGCCCAGCAGGACGAGGGTGTTGCCCAGCTTTATTTCGTTTTTGAACAGCGTGTGCGCCACGTCGTTGCCGATGGTTACGCCGCCCATGTCGCCGTCCTGTATGAATTTTCCTGCCTCGTATCCCACGGTAATGTATTTGGCGAAGGCCGACGGGGTTACGCCAATAATGCCTGAACTGATGTTTTCGCCCTTGAATTCCACTGTTGCGAACTGGGCGGCGACGTTGCCTGATACCGCGACCACTCCGGGAATGCGCTTTATGGCATCCGCGTCGCGGGTGTAAAGCACGCCCTTTAACACGGGCGGGCCAAACCGCATGCCGCCCCCGAATATGTTGCCGGGCAGGATGAACATGTAATTCGTTCCGAGCGTGTTAAGCTGGCTTTTTATGCTCGTGTCGAGGCCTTGCGCCAGGGATATGAGCACCACGATTGACCCGATTCCAATCACTATGCCCAATATCGTCAGCCAGCTTCTCAGCGAGCGGTGCGTCATGGAGTTGACGGCGTATTTTAGCAGGTCGAGGTGGTTCATGGCGCAATCTTCCTATATCCAGCTCCTTCATTCGCTCCGTTTGGGGCTTGAGGCCGGCTTATTGTTCTATCTGGCTATTGGACTACCTTCTTCTTTCGGAAGAACTTCTTGTACCCGAAATACAGCAGCGCAGCGAGTACCGCCAGCCCAATGACAATGTAAAGCGGGTTGGTCGGCTGGGCCTTCGTGGCGAGGGCCGCGAAGTCGGCTGAGACGATTTCAAGGTCGGCGAGGATGGCCTGCGAATACAGTTTGTTATACGCGTCCTTGTAAACTATGGTGACATTCAAGGGGTAAATTCCGGGCTTTACCCCCGGCTTTACCACCACGGAATACTGGCTGGTGCTGTAGTCGTCGAGGTTGAGCGTGCCAAGGTAGTCCTCGTGCGTGCCCACGAAATCCAGTATTTCGGTTGAAACATGGGTTGAGACGGCGCGGATGGCCGCGTTCCCCACGTTTGAAACCTGCACGGACAGGGTGTATTCGCCCCTTGTCGCCGTCATTGGCGCCGGCGAGGTGCTAGCGATGACGGCCACCAGCGGCGTTCCGGCGACGATTACCCCCACGTTCTTTACGTATGCCTTGCTTCCCAGCGTCTTGCTCTCGTACCTTACCGTTACCGGGATTTGGTAAACCTGCGGGGCCACGTTGGTCTTTATGCCTATGGCAAATTCGACGATTTCTGATCCCTTGCTGGGCATGAAGCCGATTGTCTTTTCGGTGAAGTCCAGCGGCACGAAAAAATCCGATGTGTCGGGAAGGGTGACCCGAACATTTTCGAGCGGGGCGCCGGCCTCATTGCGCAGTTCGAGGCGGAGCTTTGACTGGGAGCCGGGGTTGAACGAGTTGTCCACGGCTGCGATGGAAATGCGCGAAATTTCCGTAGCCACCGTAATCGGGCCGAACGTGACTTCCCCCGTGTTTGACGTGCTTACCGCGTCGTCGTAAGTGATGGTCATGGGAATGCTGTAGTACCCTGTCCTGGCGTTTTCCTTGGCTATCACGCGGAATTTAACGGGAGTCTCGACGTCCGTGCGCAGGGCGCCGACGTCCACCTTTGAAGCGTCCTGGAGAGTGAAGTTCGAGTCGGCGGCGAATTCGAGCGTGACATGGCGCAGCTCGCCTCCCCGGCTTGTCAGCTTGGCGGAAACTTCAAACGAATCCCCGGGGTTTACCACCGTCTTGTCGGATTGGAAGTCCTTCACCTGGAACAAGACGTCGGGGTAAATAGTCAACGGGATGGAGAATTTCTTGTAGCCGCTGCTTGCCCCGAAATTCGTCATGTAGCCCATCGTTAGCGTAGTGGTGTAGATGCCGGGGGCCGCGTCTTCCTTGACCGAGAATCCCAGCGAAGACACGGTCGTGCCCAGAGTGCCCATGTCGCCCAGCGAGGTCGGGCCCGTAAATTGCAGTTGCGAGGAGCCGGCTTCAAGCGTCACGCCTGAAAGGTATTCTGTTGCGCTCGGATTGGAGAAAACTATGTTTATCGTGCCGCTTATGCCCGCCTTGAGCCGCTCGGGGCTGACCGTGTAGCTGGTAATCTGGGGCGCCGCCGCCACTCCCGCAGAAAGCAGCATGACCGCCGCCAAAAGCAAAAATCCGTTCATTTTCATACAATTCACCTGCCTATCCTCTCAATTTTTTCTATCCTGCCGTCTTTGAGCAAGACCACGCGCTGCGCATGGTTTACCAGCGAAAAGTCGTGGGTCACCGTCACTATGGTCGTGCCTTCCTTGCGGTTGAGTTCGGAAAAGAGGTCCATGATTTCCTTCCCCGTTTTTGAGTCGAGGTTGCCGGTCGGCTCGTCCGCCAGAATTATTGCGGGATGGTTTGCCAGGGACCGCGCTATTGCGACCCTTTGGCGCTGCCCGCCGCTCAATTGCGACGGCCTGTGCGTAAGCCTGTCCCCCAGCCCCACCTTATTGAGCAGCTCTATGGCGCGCTTCCTTCGGGCCTGCTCGTCAAGCCCGCCAAAAACCATGGGAAGCTCGACGTTCTCAAGCACGTTGAGCGTGGGGATGAGGAAAAAGAACTGGAACACGAACCCGATTTTCTTGTTGCGCACTTCGGCAAGGTCGTAGCCGTTGTCCTCGCGCGTGATTTTCACCCCGTCAATCTCCATTTCCCCAGTGGAGGGCGCATCCAGGCAACCGAGTATGTGCAGCATCGTGCTCTTTCCGCTCCCTGACGGCCCCATGATTACCACCGATTCCCCGCGGCGGATTTCCAGGCTGATGTCCACCAGCGCGTTGACCGTGGTGTCGCCCATCTGGTACGACTTGCCGATTTTATCGAGCTTGAGCACGACCGAAGAGTCTTTTTTCATGTCTTCATTGCCCTTAACTTGTCGATTTCCTTCTCGATTGCCTCGAAAAACGCCTTCCTTCTCGGGGAACGCACTTCGTATGGTATAAGCGCAAAATGCTTTTTAAATTCCGTGAGTTTGAGCATGAACCTGTTGAGCTCCTCGATTTCCTCGTCCTCGAAACCGTACATTATGCGGAAGAAGAGCGGGTTTACTGCGTTGAGCGTCTCGTCGAACTCCGTCGACATGCACTTCCTCCCATCTTGCAGCATGGCCTTGCCGGCAGCGGTCGTTTGGTAATTGATTTCCCTCTTGCCGCTGCCTTGCGCCTTCCTTTCCTCGAGCTTCGCCCTCAACGCGCCCTTCCCTTCCAGCCTCTTGAGCACGGGGTAAATGCTGCCCGGCGAAGGCCTCCAAAAGCCGCCAGTGAACTTCTCGACGCGGTCGGTTATGCCCTTGCCGGAAACCGAGCCCCGGCTGCATTCCCCGAGCACGAATAATTCCAGCATCCCCTGCAGGATGATTCCGTGCCTTGACGCGCCCTCATGCTGCATTGCATTTCGGTTCAATGTCATATCGGCTTCGATATGTATTGAGCATATATATAAGCGTTTGGTTTTAACCGCGCAACGCTTTTAACCGCCGGCGTGGATAATCCCTGCATGCAGAAGATGTCCAATCTCGACTACCGTTTCGCTGCGGCCGAGCTGCAGCACCTCGTGGGGGCATACCTCAACCGCGCATTCGAGCCGCGGCAGGGCGTGTTTAGGTTAAAGTTCCACAGCAAGGGCGAAGTCAACGTGCTTGCCGAATTGGGCGTGCGGCTGCATGCGACGAAATACGTGGAAACCGCAGCCGGGGGCGACTCGGGGTTCGACCAGATTGTCCGCCAAGAGCTCGAAAACGCGAAATTGGCTGGCGTGCGCCAAATCGCGTCGGACCGGATTGTCGCGTTCGATTTGGAGAAAAACGGCAAATATTCCCTGATTTTTGAGATGTTCGCCCACGGCAATGCCGTCGCGTGCGGCCCGGATGGCCGGATCTTGAAGGCCTTCCGCTACGAGCAGTTTTCCTCCAGAAAAATCCGCGCAGGCGAGCTTTATTCACCTCCGCCCAACGCGAAAAAGGATGCCAATGCCATTTGCGCGAAGGATTTGCTTAGCTTGAAGGGCCCTGCGGTTAGTGCGCTGTCCAAGGCGGTCAACCTGCCGCCGTTTTACCTGGAGGAGGCGTGCGCGCGCGCCGGCATCGCGTTTGACTCAAAGTTCGACGGCCTGCCGGAAAAATCCGCGGATGCGCTTGTGGCGGCATTGCATTCCATTGCATCCGCCGCTCTCGATCCCGTGGTCTATTATGCCGGCGGCAAGCCCGTGGCGTTTTCCCCGTTTCCCCTGGAGAAGTTCGCTTCATCTGGCTACGATGCCCGTAAATTTGCCACTTTTTCGGAGGCTCTTGATGATTATTATGCGCATGCCGAGAAGCTGCCGGACAAGGACCGCGCTCTGGAAAAGTTAAGCGCTGTGCTGGCACAACAGACGGCCGCCGTGGAGTCATTGGCTGGGCAGGCGGGCGAGTTCAAAGCTAGCGGGGACTTGATTTACCGCAATTCGGCGTCATTCCAGGAGATTTTGGACTCCGCCAATGCCTTGCTTGGTAAGAAACTCCCGCCAAAAGCGATTGAGGCCGAGCTGGCCAAGAAATTCAAGGTCAAGGCAACGCTAGAGGGAGGAAAATTATCCGTTATGGCGGCGGGTTAGCCTATCTTTATGGCTTCCTTCTTGTAGCCAAGCTGCATTAGGTATTCGACGGTCTTTTCCTTGTGGTTGCCCTGGAGCACCACGACGCCTTCTTTTGAGCTTCCGCCGCAGGCTAGCTTGCGTTTGAGTTCTTTTGCCGCAGTCACCAGCTCGTCGCCTTCGAGGCCTTCCACGATTGTGACGAGCTTGTTGAAGCGGGCTTTGGTGGTAAATACCTTGAGGTGGGAAACGGTTTCCTTCTCTATCGTCTGGCAGGCGCAGATGTCCTTTGGCAGTCCGCAATTAGGGCAGATTTCTGGCACTTTTGGCAGGACCTCGTTTTGATTCTACAGTTTTATTCCGCGCTGGTTTAAAATGGTTTTGATTCGCGCCCTGGCCTTGCGAAGTTCCCGGTAGCGTATGCTCTTGCCGCGCGTGGCGTTTTTCAGCGCGCCGTATTCGGCTGCCGCGGATGCCTCGATTTCGGCAAGCTTTGCCTTGAGGGCTTCGGTCTCCATCGCCTTTAGGTCATTTTTTCGCACTACCGCCATTTTTCATCAAACCTTCTCTTCCTTTGGTTTTTGCGCCGCCGCTTCCTTGGGCGCCTCCTGCGTCAAAACCGCGGATTGCGCCTTGGGCGCGTTCGGCCTGCGCTTTGCGACTTTTTTTACAGCCGCGGCTGCGTCCGCCTTAGCCTTAACGATTTTTTCCTCGAGCTTTTTGCCTGCGTCCTGTTCCTCTCGGGCATCCTTTGCCTGGTCGGCAAGCGTGCCTTCGATTGGCTTTTCCCCGGCCCTGGATTTGTTTACGAAATCCGCCAGGAGGATGTCGAGCTGTCCCTCGTCCACCTTGGTCGCATCCGGGAATATCGTCCCGGGGGGCACGATTTTCACAAGAACGCCGATTGCGCCTGCCTTGAGGTACGCGGTGGCCATTGCGCGGTCGACGAGCTTCATCACGTCGCCGCTTTTCTTGAGGTATCCCTTGCGCATGCGGATGGATTTTGCCTTGCCTCCTTTTCCGACGACCTTTCCGGCGACGCGGATTTCGCATCCCAGCGCGCCGGCGTTCATCACGTCGTTCATGTTGAAGCGCATTGTCTGCTTTACGTTGCCCTCGATTTCAATCTGCCTTGCGATGCGCTGGCAGACCAGTTGCGCGTCAAGCTCCGGCTTTTCGACTTCAATCACGTCAAGCTGCGGGTTCTCGATGCCGAATTGCCTGGTAAGCTCTTCGCTGACTGCCTTGATGTTCGAGCCCTTCTTGCCGATGACCACGCTTGGGCGGCGCACGCGGATTGCGATGCGCGTGGCAAGAGGCGTCTTTTGGATTGTGATGGTCGAGACTCCCGCCCCGCTGAGCTCCTTTCCCAGGTAGTCCTTGACTATCTGCTCGCTGATTGCCTTGTGCAAAAACTTTTTCTCCACTGCCATTTCATTACCCCTTCTTCGTCCCTTCCGTTATCTTCGCCATATTTTTGGCTTTTTTGGCCTTCTTTTCCGGGGCCATTCCGAGAACGAGTTCAGCGCGCGCCGTGACGTAGTTGGCCCAAATGGATTGCTTGCCGTACCCGAGAACGACTGAAGAGGCGAAAGTGCGCCGATAGCGCGGCATCACGCTCTGCTTGTAGGCCGCTGCCTGGGCGACTACCAGGCCTGCCGCGTCGAGTCCCTTGTTGTCGGCGTTTGCGACCGCGTTGTTGAGCAGCGCCAGCGCAATCTTCGCCTCCTTCTTGGGGTACTTTCCCTTGAGGCCTCCGAGTTCCTTGCGGTGGCCCATTCCAGTGTGGAACTTGTGGAATGCAATTGGCTTTTTCATGGAAATGCATTCCTGCAGCACCTTGCGCGCGGCTGCGACGTTTTTGCCCTTGAGTGCTGCGAGGACTTGCGTGAGGTCCTTGTAAGAGCAGTTGAGGTCGTAGGCCTGCGAGCGGGCGAATTCGCGTTCGTCAACGGCCTTCATTGAATAATTGTAGAGTCCCATAGTGGTTTCCCTTTACTTGAGCTCGACGCTCTTGCTTCCCCTCGTGGCGCCGATTCCGGGCCCGGAGTGCTTGACCAGCTTTGTGGTAATCGAGTATTCGCCGAGGCGCTTGCCCAGCATTGCCGGGGTGGCTACGACGATGACCCATTCCTTGCCGTTGTAGACCTGGAATTTGCGGTCGACCATTTCCGGGATTACCGGCATCTCTCGCAAGTGCGTCCTAATCGTCTTTTTCGAGTCGGTCTTGCGCAGCTTTTCAATGAACGCCTTTATCCTGTAGCTCATGCGGCGCAGCGTCCTTCTGATCTTGCTGGGGATGATGGCGGAGAACTTGTCCAGCGGCATTGCCTTGAGTTCCTCGATGCCGTGCCCGTGGTAAGAGAATTTCTTGGCCATCAGTTTTCACCCTTCTCGTCTGCCTTGCCCCTGCGCCTTCCGGTGCGGCGGGAAGCGATGTGGCCGACCTTCTGCCCTGGCGGGGCATTGCGCGAGACGCAGCTCGATTTTCCGAAGCTGCGGCCGCCGTGGGGGTGGTCGTATGCGCTCATTGCCGTCGGCCTTGAAGTCGGCCAGCGCTTGTTGCGCGATTCCGCCTTCATCTTGCCGGCGCCTGCTTTCTTGAGCGGCTTTTCAAGCCTTCCCCCGCCGCAGGCGATGCCCACGGTTGCCCTGCAGTTCTTTTCAAGCGTGATGACCCTCTTGCTCGACAGCACAAGGGTGACCTTGCCGTTGTCCTCGTCGTGGGAGACGACGGTTGCGACCGCGCCGCTGGTCCGGGCGATTTTTCCGCCGTCGTTGGGCCTTCCTTCGACGTTGAACACCCCGATTCCTTCGGGGACGGACTCCAGGCAGCACACGTTTCCAGTCCGAAGCGGCGCATCCTGCCCGATTTCAATGGCATCGCCGACCTTTTGGCCCTCCGCGGCGAGCAGGTAAATGTCAGTGCCGTTTGAGAGAAGCATTTTAGAGAGAAGGACGTCCTTTGACGGGTCGAGGACAAAGCCAGTTATTTCGCCTTGCAGCATTTCCTTGCTTGCAGGGTACCTGCCGGGGGAAATGAACCTGTGGCTGGGCGTGCGGTACGCCGGCCCTCCTTTTCCCCGCTTTTGCGTAATGACATGCGTTCCCATTTTCTATCACTATATTAGCTTGAGCTTGGCTGCCACGTCTGCCGCGGCGCCCTTTTTTACGAATCGGACTATCGCCTTTTTCCTCCCGTCGAAAGTGTGCAAAACATTGACTGCCGCGACTTTTTCCCCGAACGCCTTTTCCACCGCGGCCGCAATCACCGGCTTGGAGTCCTTCTCGTCGACGATGAACGTCATCTTGTTCTGCATCTCGATGAGGGCGGATGAGCGTTCGGTTGTCAGCGGGTAGAGCAAGGCCATTTGTATCACTTATGAGAATAACGACTGTTTCTGCATTTTTTCAAGCGCGGATTCGGTCCATACTGCGAGCCTGCCCTGGACTCCGCCGGGGGCAAGCAGTTCGGCAGTAAGGTCCTCGACTTTCACTACGTCGACTCCCGGCAAATTGCGGGCCGCGCGCCAAATGCCCTTGTCCTCGCCAACGACAAGCAGGACCGACCGGGGCGTGCGGAACCCTCCCTTGCGAAGCTTTGCCCTGCCCGTGCGCATCCTGCGCCGTTCGCGCGCCCTTTGCAGGTCCTCGCCGCAGCCGAGCTTGTCGAGCACTGCCTTGGCTTCCTTTGCCTTCTTGACCGACTCGATTGCCGAATCGACTACTATCGGGAGCTGTCCGGTGAAAATGTGGCCGCGCTTGCGCACTTCCTCGAAAACTCCGGTCGCGGTGATGGCGCTGCGCATTGCGAAGCTCTTTTCCTTGAGGTTAATCCTTTCAGTGAGCCTCTTGATGGCTTTCGGCGGGTGCGCCCTGCGGCCCTTGACTGCGCTTGGGATGCGAAGCACGCGCCCGCTGCGGCCCTTGGGGATTTTCTCGCGCGGAACCCTGCTTCGGCCGGTGTTGATGGTCTGCCTCCAGGCGTGCCTCCTTCCGTAGTATTCGGCAGTGGTCTCAAGGCCGGCGTAAAGGTAGCTTCCCTTCGGCTGGTAGTGGAACGACTGCTCGGAATGCACTGCACGGCGCACGATGTCCTCGCGCAACTGCTCGCCAAATTGTGCCGGGAGCTCTATTTCCTTGCCCGCGCTTCCGTTTATCGAGAGAACCGTTGCCTTCATTTTATACCCGCTTGAATCCCTAGTAACCGAATGCCTTGATTTGCGGCTTCCTTGCCGCCTTGCCGGAAAGCGCCTTGCGGAAACGCAGCACTCGTTTAACCGGGCCTGCGAGGCTGCCTTCCATTATGATAAAGTCCCCTTTGATGACTCCAAAGTGCGGAAAACCGCCCTTTGGCACAACTTGTGCCGCCTTGGAAACGTCTCCGATGAGCATTACGCGCTTGTTCTTTTCCGTCCTGCGGTGGAACCCCATTTGGCCCGCGCGGGGCACGGTGTACATGACCTTGCCCTGCCGTTCGGCTCCCAGTGTGCCGCCGTGCCTGCGGGACTTGGTCGCCTTGCGGGGGTTGAGCGCGACTCCGAAGCGCTTTACGGCTCCCTGCCATCCTTTTCCCGTCGTTACAGCCGTAACGTCGAGGAACTCGCCTTCGTTGAATACGTCGGAGAATCGGATTTCCTTTCCGAGGATTGATTTTGCGTAATCGAACTTTTCCTTGATGCCTGGCCCTGCAATCGGCATTTCGAAAAAGTCTGGCGTCCTCTTGAAAGAACCCTTCCAAGGCTCGCTTGCCGCCATGATGCGGACTTCCTCGATTCCCTCCATTTTCTCGAGGCCTTCGGGAGTGAGTTTTGCCTTCTTTGCAATTGAAATCGTCCGCGACAGCTGCTTTGGGGCATTCATCGCCGGAGCCTCTCCGACGGCTACGAGCCCAGTATCAGTCCTGCCGTAGGCGACGATGGAATAAACATATGCGGGAGGGACTTCGACAACCGTTGCAGCCCTCGTCACTTCCTGGTTTTTCAGCGGCGACTCAGAATCGTCGATTATCAATAGCTGGACCATTCCGGCCTTGTATCCCAGGAATCCCGTCGCCCCCTTGCTTTCCTGCCTAAACGCGCGCAGCCTGGGCACCAGCTTTGCCGCCCGCTTGCGGTGCCAGTAGGACCGCGACCCCATTTTTGGTGCTCGTCTATTCATTGAAAACCACGACGGAATACTCTATTGACTTATTGACTTGCCGGAGAAAGCCGCGCGCCGTTCAGTCAGTGCTTACCTTATGCACGATCGGCGGCGTCGTCTTGAAAAGAACCTTCCCTCCGCAAAACGAACATCGGACGAACTCGAGTTCCTCGAATTCCTTTTTGCAGTTGACGCAATTGAACACTTGCTACACCTCAATAAAACGTGGAAGTTACTACGGAGCTAACAATTAAAACAACTACCATTGCCGCAACCGCGGCCGACAACGACGCGCCCATGTACATCCATTGAATGACCAGCGCGCCAATTCCGACGAGCAAGAGCGCTGCAACCATCGTCTGCGCGGCGCCCATGATGAGCGGCATGAAAATCATTCCCAGAAACGCCAAAACCATCGCGTTCCAGAAACTCTGCGCTCCGAACAACTGCCTTAAAACCACCCAAACTACGGTAGAAAGAATCGCCAGCATGTAAATGAAGTTCATCGAGTAAATCGAGTCAAAGAGGTACACTGATTTTTTCATCCCAAAAACGGCAGCATCCGGCTGCCAACGAACATCACGATGAGCGTCACCACGACGCTGTCCGCAAACGAAGTCCTGTACACCTGCTGGACTGCAAGCCCGGCAATTGCCGTCACGACCAGAAAGCCAGCCATTCCCGCCGAAGCAATGTTTGGCAGGAGCACGAACCCTACCAGCGTCACGGCAATCGCGTTCCCGAACCCTTCAAGGCCCAGGAAAAACCTCATCAGCAGCCATACCAGCACGCTGACGATGATTACCGTGTAAACGAACGCCGGGTCAAGTTCCATCCATCCCTTACCAGCCAATTTTATTGCCGCCCAACGCTTATAAACCTTTGCCACAACCCGGGCTCTCCTGGGCAAAACAACATAGATGGCAATGCATTTTTCCCAATCAAAGCAATATTCTGCCTTATTTTGCATTTTTAACCAATAATTCTCCTTGTTTGTGGGTTGGCAAGATTTTTTTTGGGCTGCAATGCGTCGAGTTGCCATGCTGCTTTTGCCGGCTCGCTTTGTTTAATGCAATCGAGCTACGGAATCATCCGGTTGTAAGCATTCCATATATGGCTTTAATACCACCGGCCTTATTGATTCATGGACAGCCAGCTGGTTTTTGTCGGCGGAGCGCGCGGGCTGGGCAAGAGCAAGTACGCCTCGATGGTGACTTCCATGGAGCCGGCCGTGCGCTATATGAACCTCGAACAGCTGCTGCAGTACCTGGCCGAGCACACCTTCGGAAAAAGCATCGCCGCGCTTTCAAGCGATGAACTCAACGAGGTGGGCGCATCCTGCGTGCGAAAGGCCATGACGCCTGGATGCATTACGCTAATTGACGGAAGCTACGGCCGCTACCAGGGGACCGCCTCCTTGCCCGGGCCATTCATTCCTCTTGCGCTTGAACCCGCCATAAAATTATTCATCCTAGTGGACTGCACTGTAGATATGGCGATATGGCTGCGCCAGCGAAGGAGTTTCCCGAGCGAATTGGTGGGGCCGGCGCAGGTTGAAAGTGAACTGGCTAACGAGAGGGAAAAGGCCGCGCAAACAGCGCAGAGGCAAAACAAGCGCCTCATCGTGCTCAAACGCGAGCGCAATGTGGACTTCGCGCGCGTGCTTTGCAATGTTTTGCGCAGTGAAGTGCTGCCGTCCGGCGGAGCAGGCGAGTAAAACTAGATTCGGCAATATGCCGAGAGCAGGAGGGCAACCGCAATTTCCGTGAACGCGTCAAACCAGGCTGTTTCCTTTCTGGTTGTAACCCCCGGGAGAATTTCGGCAAAAAGCCAGGGAGTCGCGTAAGTGTTGGAAATCGGCATGAGGTAAAACCGCCGCTGCATGGCCTTGAACTTGAACAATTGCATGTGGCCTGCGTGAGCCGGAGCCACAAGAAAATCGCGAATGCGAAAATCGGGAAATACGAGTAAAAGAGCGCGCTTTCAAGCAAACCCGTGTTCTACGCCGTAATGCGCGCCACGCCACAGCCAATACGCGTGTTTCCGCAAGATTTTTTACTGCCCGCCGCCAAACGTTTGCCATGCTTACCGCGCTTTTCTTCCTTGCCGCCTGCATCCTCTTCGGGCTTGGCGCTTCTGCCCGGGTTTTCCCCAGGCACGCTTGGCTGTTTTCGATTCCTCTCGGCGCAGTATTTGGTACCTGGGCGCTTTACCTTTCTTCCCTCGCAATCGGCTTTTCCCCTTATTCAATCATTTTTTCCTCCATAGCCCTTTTCTTGGGCGCATATTTCCTCCTGCGCCGCATGCCAGTCTTGGACTGCGATGTGCGGGATGCCGCTTTCTTCGCAGTCTGCCTCGCCGCAAGTTTAACCGCCCTCACTGCCCTCCTCCACTTCGATTCAAATGGCTCGCTCTACGGCAACGGCATTGACATGGGCTTCTACGCTAGCATCGTCTCCTCCATCGCGCACGGCAATTTCCCGCCGCAATACCCCGTCGCAGCCGGCGAGCCGCTGAGCTATTATTACTTCCTCTTCCTTTTCGCCGCAGCCCTTTACGCCGGCGGACTGCCGCTGCTCCTTGCCTACAATTTTTGCGCCGCGCTCATGATTGCTTCCTCTCTCTCCATTGCATTCTTCCTCGCGCGCTTGCTCCTGAAATCCACTGGCGCCGCCCTGCTCTCCGTCAGCCTTGTCCTCCTCGCCGGCGGGCTTTCCTTCATCCCCTACCTCGAAGGCACGGACCTTTCCAGCCCTTCCGTCGTTGCATCCGTTCTCACAAAGCCCGGCCTCCTGCTTCAATTCCAGTCCAGGGGGTTTCCCGTCCAGAGCCTCGTTCTGCGGATTGCCACGATGAAGGCCGACTGGGCCGGGCTAGCGGTTTTCCTCGCATTGGCAGCCTTCGTGTTCTACGGAAAGAAAGACGCAGTCTCATTCTCAATTGCCGGCTCGCTGCTGGGGCTTTCCGCCGCATTTGATCTCCCTCTCGCGGCTGTCGCCTTATTGGTGGTTTTCTTCCACGCCGCGGCATTCGACCGCAACCGTCTCTGGCTGGCGTTCTTCGCCTGCGCCGCAGCCGGCTTTTTCGCCTCTCTGCCAATCTTTCTGCCAAAGCTTCATGCGGCTTCGTCTTCCCTCGTGTTCTCGCCGTTTTGGCTTTCTTCGGGGAGCCTTGCCGGCGCAGCGATTTTCTGGCTTAACAATTTCGGTTTCGTGCTTGCTCTTGCCGCAGCGGGCTTCCTCTCCTCGCCCCCTCCATTGCGCCGCCTCTTTCTCGCCGCCCTGCCCGCCTTCGTTGCAATGAATTTCGTTTCCGTCTTCCCGTGGCAGGTGGACAACTTCAAGCTTGCAATCCTCCTGCAGGCGGTGCTTGCCCTTCTCGCCGCCGCTGGTTTTTTGCATTTATGGAAGAAAGGCACTGCATTCAAGGCATTGGGCGTTGTTTTGTTCGCGTTGACGGTGTTTTCGGGCTATCTCACCGCCGCCTCTATCGCGCGTTTTGTTACCTTGGATTCCCTCGCCAAGCCAGTGTGCGCCGCCTCCGACATCCGCATGGCCGAGTGGGCGAGGGACAACCTTCCCGAGCGCTCCATCTTCATTGCCGACCCTTATGCAGATACCTCATGCCTCACGGCTTTCTCCGGCCGCCTAGCCTACTATTCGGACATGAAGTGGATTGAAAACCACGGCTTGGACATGCAAACGCGCAGGGCGGAATTGGAAAAAATGCTTTCCGGAGACTGCGGCAGCATGAGCCGCCACGGCGTGCGATACTTCTACGAGGACACGGGCCACGGCTGGAAGATTCCCGCTTCCCTGCTTCCCCTAGCGAAGCGACTCTATTCTGAAGGCGGCTTGGCGGTCTACCGCATCAATTGCCCGCAGTAACGGGTAATATATTCCCATTGGGCTTGGTTTATCCCATGCCCCAGAATCATATGCCCGGCCAAGAGCGCGTCGAGGGCTTTCTCGCGGAATGGTCGGCTTCCGTCTCCCATCGGTTCCCAAACGACATTGATTTCATTCTCTTATTCGGCAGCGCAGCGCGCGGCGAGTTCCACCGCGGGCATTCCGACGTCGACTTGATTATCCAAACAAGGAACGATGCAGCAATACCCGCCGTGGATTCGTTTGCTCTCAAGGAATTCTGGAGGCTGGACCGCAAATGGGGCACGGGCTTGAGGGAATTCTGTTCCATCGGCAGGCCGCGCGACGCGTTCGACTCCGTCGTCAAGGCCATTGAGGCAAGCGTGCGCCTCTACAAGCCCTTCGAGGTCATCGGACCGGATACGGTCGACTGGAAGAACGGCAGGGGAGTACGCCCAGACCTGCTTTGGGAAGGCGAATTGCTCGGAAGCCAGCTGTCGCTCTTCTACAAGATCAAGAAGGAAGGCAAGGTCCTCTATGGGCGGGACGTCCTTTCCGGGCTTCACCCGCACCGCTCCTGGTGGGAGAAGTTCAAGATGCTCATAATCCCGCAGCATTTGGCTTTCGTCGGCCTTTTCGTTTCACCCCTCCTGCCGGCCAAGGGCGTTGCCTATTGCTGCAAGTCAGTTCTCTGGGCGATGGAAGGCGCGCTGATTGCCCGGCGCAGGTTCGCCTTGGAACGCCAAAAGCAGCCCGGTTTGCTCAAGCACGAATTCGCCAACCTCCTGCCGCAAACCGCGGTCTTCAACTGGAACCGCTTCCTTGCAGACATGGGCGTGCGCGC
>JAZDFO010000089.1:0-11161 GCA_043807785.1 Microcaldota archaeon
GCGAGTTCCGCAATCTCTTCATACGACAGGCAAGACACGTCAATCTTCACAACAACCACCTAAAGGAGGGAAATGGACGGAAGGGATATTAGGCGACACCCAACACCCCAGTTCCCCTAATGCGGCACGTGACGCGAAGAAAGGGCTTGGGCGAATTACCAAACAAACAACACACCAACAAAACAACCACTCAAACTACCATCAATACAAAACCAACAACCTGCGCTTCCCAGCTATCCACTCTACCCCTAACCAAAAACACTGCGACACGTGACGCGCAAAAACCATTTGGAACGGCCGCAACCAACAACCCACATAACCAAACAATCAATCAAAAACACCATCAACAAACAATCCCACAACATCACTACAATAACAGAAATTATTAGTTAGGCTTAATGCATTGCAGCGCATGCCGCGGATTGTGAAAAAAAGCTTGAAATAACCTCTATGTGAAAAAACCCTGCTTTGAA
This sequence comes from Microcaldota archaeon, assembly GCA_043807785.1. GTDB lineage: Archaea > Micrarchaeota > Micrarchaeia > Norongarragalinales > SBBD01 > JAZDGU01. Next base: position 474 of record JAZDFO010000089.1, read on the forward strand.
GGCGGCAAAACCACAAAACAACAAAAAAACAATGAAAAGCTTAACAAACACTACACACATGACGCAATGGATTTGAAATGATTGAGGCACATGTTGCATTTAATTTCCGAAAAACTAGTCACGTGTCGCACTGAATTTAATACCTATGCTTCACGTGCCTAACTGTTTTTGTTTGTTTTGTTGTTTGTTGTTAGTTAGTTGAGTTGTTGGTTGTTGTATTTGGTAGGCGGGCTGGGGTTTAACTCATTTCAATTCTTTTTTTCCATCCTGCAACACCCGTTTCACTAGCCTTAATTATTCACTTCCCTTATTCCGGCTGTTTGAGGGTTGTTTGTCCTTGCCTGGGTGTTTCAAGCGAAATCAGACATGGATTTCTGGTTTTGGGGTGAAATAGGATTGTTTTGTGTGTTTTCTTGTTCGTCCCTGTCCTTGTTTCTCTTATTCCTTTGTTCTTCCCTGATTTCTCCAATCACTTGCCGCATTTGCTGTTCTTTGCGGCGGCTGATCCATAAGAACGCTTCGTCCTTGCTTCCCTTCGTTATCAGTACAATGACTTTGCCTTCCTTTGCCCTGCCGGTTCGGCCCCGGCGTTGGATTGCCCGGATTTCGCTTGGAACGGCTTCAAAGAATACTACTAGGTCGACAGTGGGGATGTCAATGCCTTCTTCTCCAACAGAACTTGATACGAGCACATTGAATTTTTTGTCCCGGAACTCCTGCAGCACCTGTTCCTGCTTCTTTTGGCTCATTCCTTCCTTGCTCCTTCCAATGAACTGCCGCGCCATCACACCTGCAACGCCGTTGAGTTCTTCAACGATTTTTTGGATAGTATTCCGGTAGTGGGCGAACACAATAACGCTTTTTGCGTCACCTGCCGCGTGGGAGACGATTTCCTTGAGCTTCCGGTGCTTTGGATGCTCCATTCCCGCCTTGAGCATTTCCCCGCATTTGATTTCAATGAGCTTGGTTCGGAAGTCTTCATTGAGTTGTTTGACTGCCTTGCTCGTCGACTTGCGTTGCCTCATTTCAGTGATGAAGTTGTGGAGGGCGCCGAGGCCTTCGCTTTCAATGAGGTCTATCGCATGGCTCAAATTCATGGCCTTTGCCTGCAGCGACATTATCTTGTAGCCGGAAAAGTCGTGTTCGTTGACTTTCGCAATCGCCTTCTTTCGGGCCTCGAGCAGCTGCCGCTTGTGCTTTTTGAGGTCCGCGGTCTCGATTGCCCCCAATTCCTTTAATTCGGCCAGGACTTCCGCGAGCATTTCATGGAGGTTCTTTCTAATGCCTTCGAATTCCTTCGGAAAGTCGACGAACGCCCACTGAACCTTGGTTTCATTCACGTATTGTTTAACGTCGTCGTCGGCTTCGCTGCGGATTTCGACGTTGACGATTCCAAGGTTTTCACAGATTTCCTTGATTTTGAGCCTGTCTGACGACGGCGAGGCAGTCAAGCCCAGCAAAAGAATGTTTTTGAGCTTGGCGGCTTCCTTTGCAATGAATGAATACGAATACTCCTTTACCGCCCGGTGCACTTCGTCAAAGACAATAAAATCGAATTCTTCCAGCCGCATCCTTCCCGCCAGCAAGTCGTACTCTACCGTCTGCGGCGTGGCGCAAACCACGCGGGGCACGGCGCTTTCCCAGACTTTCCTGCGCAATTCCGGCGCGGTTTCGCCGCTTAAGACCACTACTTCGCCGACTTCAAGCGGTTTTTTCTTCCCCTCAACATCAATTTCTTCCTTTTTGCCTTCCCATTCAATTACTTCCTCAAGCCTTCTTGCCTGCTGCACCGCCAGCGGCTTGGTAGGCGTGAGAAACAGCGTCTTTGCCTTCACCAATCCCCCGACGGCTGCCACCTTCCCATCCCCGCCAGCAGTCGCTTGCCCTTGCCTCCTCTCCCAAAGCCTCCTTGCGATGATTATTGCCGCGACGAAAGTCTTTCCCATCGCCGTCGGCATGATTGCAAGCGAGTTTCCCCTCATCAGCACGCTTTCGGCAATCTTCTCCTGGTAGCCGCGCGCCTGCATTGCCCCCTCTCCCTTCTTGAGGGCGGTCTGCTCTAGGTCCATCAATCTCCTTTTCTCGCGCCGGTCATTCTTAAATCCGGCTGCCAGTGCCGTGCCGGTGCGGCTTATTGTATTAGCTAGTGGCGTTCCCTTCCGTTTTCTTCCCTAATTTTTCCCAAGGCACGGTTTCCCAATTGGCTTACTTGTTGGGGGGTAATTCTCAGTATTTTTGCAACTTGCTTTCTTTCCAGGCCATGGCAGGTCTGCAGCAAGACCGTCATCACTTCCGGCTCTGTGAGGCGCCTTGGGGTGCGTGGCGGCTTGTGGTGCATGCCTAGCAGTTGCTGCACATGGCCTTCCAAGTCGTGTTGTTGCGCTGCTTGTGGTCTTCCTCCAATTAGTTTGTCATGGAGTGTGCGTTCGTCTGTGTCCGGCAATTGTTTGTCGATGCTTGTAAACTTTTCCAACGATGCTGCCTTTTTCCTTTTCGCGCGTTGGAGTGCAGCGTCGATATGCCATCGGGTAAAGGTCGTAACCGCCCCTTTTGCCTTGTCGTATAGTTCGATCCCCCTGCTTTGGCCGTCTTCTGCGATAGCTATTGCTTCATCTTGAGTAAGCAATGATGGGTCTGCCAGCAACCTGGCGCGTTTCACCGCCCAACGGCGGTGCCGTTCGACTTGTTCCCTCCATTCATCGGAGCCTTCGGGGGTTATTGCAGGCTTTTTCCTTCCTTCATATGTTGCCGGAGGGAGGTCTTCTTTTTTTCTAAACCCATTCAATATGTGTGTTGCCGTGCCAAGCGGAACGCCCGCGTCGTCTGATAGCGCCCTTGCGGTAATGCGCTTGCCTTCATCAAGCCTCTGTTTGGCCGCTTTGAGGATGGCGGCCTGCGCCGGCGTGTGGTTTGTATGGTGTGCGGCGATTTCTTCCATTCGGGCTGTTTGCGCAAGCGAGCCGGTAAGCTCAATTACTTGCAGTGGAGTCATTTTCGCAATCCCGAATGCAGTGGCCCTGTTGTATCTGTATCCTCTGCTGCAGGTTGCGCCGATTTCTTGCAACAACCGCGGCCAGGTGCGGCGCCCGATGTACGGCAGCCCGTTTTTCCCAACCCGTGTTTTTGCAAGCGTGCGCAAACTGTTTAATTCCGCAACCCTCGGGTTTTTTTCCGAATATGTGATGTGCAAAGGGTTCCTCGCCAGTTCGGCAATTTCCCTTAACACCTGCTCATTCGTCTTGCGCGGCCCTCCCATGCCCCTCTTATGGGGTTGCTTTTTTAATAAACTAGCCCTGCGCTCCATCGGTTTCCCGTGCATATCCGCTTTCTGCAGCTTTCCTCCAATCCACTTGCATTCCCGCAACGGTTTTAAACCGCTTTGGCGTAGTCCCCTGCATCCGTTTGATGTTTAGAGGTTGATTTTATGCCCGAACTGCCTTTGGCTGCCGTAGAGCGCTTGATTCGCAAGTCCGGAGCGGAACGAGTTTCAGAAGACGCTTCGGAAGCCCTTGCAGACTTGCTTGAGGAGTATTCTCTTGATGTCTCTCAAAAGGCAGTTCTTCTGGCCAAGCACGCCGGCAGAAAGACTGTAACCGGCGAAGACATTAGGTTGGCCGGGCGCTGAACAACCGTCATTTCTTAGCAATTATCCTCCAACCTTGTGTGTTTGGGTATTCTCGCAGAGCTGGCGTGTGCGCCGCTTTTCCTGGAGGTATTTCTTTTACTTGGATATTGCCATTATCGAAATATTGCCTAAGTGCATTAAGAATAAGGTTTTTCGCATGATCGTGCATGACGATGACTTCTAGCTTTTTTCCTGGAATTAGAACTTTGTGTGCTGCGGCTATGGCTTCATTAGTTTCAAATTCAACTTTCGAGACCTTATCTACTCCGCCTTTTCCATAATATCCGAGTGATAGTATTGCGCTTATTCTTCGCGCAGAATTTGGTAACTGGCTCTTCAATCCATCAGAAAAGGAAGCTTGTATATGATTCCAGTTTGGTAAATCGGGGGTGTGTTCAACAATGTCAATTGATATGAACTCCTGGTTTGGCCTGGCTAACACCTGTCTGCGCGTTTCATTATTGGGGTTATACTCGGTAGTTTTAGAATAACCTAAACTACCTAGATGTATTACTGTGCCCTTTGTAGCTAGCATACTTCCTTCCTGCTTAGAACTCACTTGCGGCGTCCCCGTATATTGCGTTGTGGAGCCAGTCCCATGCGCTGAAGCGTTCCTTGTAGTCTATGCCCATCATTTCGGCGGCAATCTTCTTGTACGCTATTGCGGCAGGGCTTTTTGGGAACGCGGTTACGGCGGGCTGTGCCATGATGCCGGCAGTCGGCACTGCCGGGTCTTCCGGAATCTTTCGAATCGGGTGGTCGCCAATCACTTCCTTTATCTCGTGCTCGCTGAGCTCGCCGTTGTAGCGGCCGACGCGGTTCATTATCACACCCGCGACTTCCACGCCGATGGATTCGGCGACCTGTATTGTCTTGTATGCCGCCGAGAGCGCGGGCAATTCCGGGTTCGTTACCACGAAAATCCGGTCTGCGGCCTTTGCAGCTGCAATGAATTCCGCGCCCAGCCCGGGAGCGCTGTCGATGAGCAGCACGCTCTTGCTGGTTTTCTTGAGCCTCTTGAGCGTGCGCGAGAACTCGTCTTGTGTTATGCCGTGCAAAGAGTCCAGGCTGATGTTGGAGGGGATTATTTTCAGTCCGCTTGCGTGGGTGTATGTCGCCTCCTCGACCCCGCATTTTCCGTGGATGACGTCGTTGAGAGTGCGTACGGAAAACGGCACTGCGAAATAGAGTGAGACATCCGGCACCGGGAGGTTTCCGTCGACTACCGTCACGTCGCCGCCAAACCCTGCCAGGGCCGCGCCCAGGTTGATGGCGGTCTGCGTCTTGCCCACTCCCCCTTTTCCAGACCCGATTACGAACGCCGGCATTTTCCCCTGATTCCCCCGCGTCATATTGTGCCTTTTGTGGCATAAAAACCCGCAGCCTTTAAATACGTGCTTTTCCGCAAAAATGCTTGAGAATCGCCAGGCATGCCGGTGGGGGAATCAATCGAGGTGGTTTTCCCTTGCCTTTTTTCCTTGCCGTGTTGTCGTTTGTTCTGGCATTGTCTTCATCCGGCGTTTGCGCAAGCCTGCAGTCGCTTTCCTTCAACCATTCCGCCCCGTCGTATTCGGCCGGTTTTTCCATCGATTCCCTGGCTGGCTCCCTCGCAATCCCGCCATCGCTTGCCTTCGAGTCTTCATACGGCGAGTTTTCCGGCGCGTTTGCAGCGAATTTCTCTGCCACCGAGTCCGCGCTGGTGTCCGTCAACTCGTCTTCGCCCCTTTTTTCCGCTTCCGGAGGCTTGGTGATGCAAATCAGCGACGGCTGCAGCGACCCGCAGCACGGAGGCCGGGACAAGTGCGAGCTTGCGGGCTTTACGGGGCCTGGCGACTTCCATTTCTGCTCCAAGTGCGAATACTTCCATCCAATGTGCGGCAACCTGTATTACCAGGACTGGTGCTACCGCTATTTTCCAACTTACTACGGCGAGTTGGCGTCGTCCTTTGGCGCCTCGAATCACTCATTGAGCTTGTCCATAGCCGCCCCGAACGCCTCCTGCGCCCTTTCTTCCTTATTCCCCCCGCTCAACTGCAGCTTCGCCAATTTCTCTGCCGCCATTGACTCGTATCCAGCCTTTTCCTCCCCTCCCAATCTGTCCCTCGTGCGTTCGTTCAATTCCTCCTGGCAGGTTGTTTCCACCGATTCCATGCAATCCTACATCTCCGCGCTTGCGAATTACCAGTCGCATTATTCCCTCTCAATTGCCGATGCGGCATCGTTTTCTGCTTCCCTCAACGCCGCTTTAGCCGCCCTTTTGCAAAACGCCTCCGGCAACTATTCCGGCGCGTTCAATTATTCCTGCCCGCAACTTTCCTCCCCAGCCAGCATCGCATTGTCCTTCAACGCGCTTGCATTCAACTTCACCGCATTGCGCGGCCGCCCGGCCCTCGCTTCGCCGGATTCCTTTCCCCAATCCGCCGGCAGCACCCCGTTTTTCAAAATCCCGCTGCGGAACTCCGGCTACGCCGCAGACAACTTTTCCATATTGGTGTCGTGCAACGACTCGCCGGCGTTCAATTCGACGCTTTACGCGCTGCCCGGCCAAACCGTTTCACTGGAAATCCCCCTCTTAAACGCAACCCCCCCGCGCGCCTGCGTTATCTTCGCCCAATCCGCCGGCAACCCCCTCCTCAACGACTCAATCTATGCCGCCTTTGACGCGTTCATTCCCCCCTGCCCGCCTGGTTTTGAGTGCTGCAGCCCGCCTGATTTCGCAAAGCGCGCGTGCGCGAGCCAAACCCCCTTCAATTCATCCGGCGGGTTCTACTATCTGCAGGCGTATTCGTGCGAGAACTTCTCGTGCGTTGAATCGAATTCGTCCTTCCTTTACTTCCCAACCGCCACTGCCGGCAGCCCTGTGGCGCCGTCAAGTTCGTCGGGGGTTTTCGGGTGGTCCGGCAGCTCCGGCAGCCAGTCATTTTCCCGCTCTCCAGCTTCGCCTTCTCCAGTATCGCCCCCCGAGCCGGATTCTTTTGAGCCTCCATCTGCCGCCGTGGTCGTGTTCATCCCAGTCAAGGAGGATGCCGGCGGCGCCATCTTTGCAAGCGAAGGCATTGCATTGGGTGATGATGGGCTTGCCGCATCGGGCGAAGCCACTGCCTCCGTCGGCGCGGCATCGCCTGTGAATCCGTCCGGTCCACAGCCTGCGCTTCCCTCCAGCCCTTCCTCGCTTACCGCACTGTCTTCATTGTCTTTCCATGGCATCCGCCTGCCGCTGCTTTTGCTTGCCTCGCTGGCCGTTGCCTCGTTCTGCTTTTTTTACTTCCAGCCCGCGCTGCGCCTGTCCAAGAGGTTTAACAACGGCCATGTCATAGTACGCCTGCAATCCATGCAAGAGGACCTCGATTGCGTGGTGTTGAGCGATTTCGTGCCAGGCGATGCAGTGTTTGAAACCCCCCCGGACTCGCTTCGCGACACAATCCTCGGCCGCCTCGCGGAGTGGCGCCTGCGCAGGCTTGCCGCCGGCGAGTGCGTCGTGGTCTCGTATTCGTGCGGCCTGCCTTGCGAAGCGCAGGCGTGCGCCGATTTCTCGCGCAACGGCGAAATGCACCGGTTGTTGTCCTGACCGCCGCCTTTTTTTATTCCGGCGTTTTGATCATTGCATATGGTTTCGCGCACTGCCCCCCATGCCGCATTCCTCGCCGTCCTTACGGTGGCGTCGGTTTTGGCAGTCCATGCGCCGTTTTTGCTCAATTCAACCGAGTTTTTGGGAGTTCCAATACACCAAACCGGCCCGCAGGTGCCGGCGCGCTACCTTGACGGCCCGCTTTACGCCGTGGTCTCGCAGACGTTCTATTCCCCTTCGCCGGTGTATTCTTTCGACCCTGAAATCCCGCGGGAATATTACGCCGCGCACCTGATTCTCTACCCTGCATCCATCCGCATACTCTCTCTTGCATTCGGGCCGTTCGATGCGATGCTGCTTGCTACCGCCGTCTTTGCCGTGCTTGCGGTGCTGGCGTTCTATTTCCTCGTCCGCGACTTCGGGTATTCAAGGCACCCGCTGCTGCTTTCCTCGTTTTTCGTGTTCTTCCCCGCCCGCTGGCTGGTCTACCACTCCGTCGGCGCAACCGAGCCGGCGTTCATCTTCCTCTCCATCGCCTCCTTGTATTTCTTCAAGAAAGGGCGTTTTTTCCCGTCCGCGCTGCTGGCGTCGCTTGCGATGCTCACGCGCATCACCGGCATCCTCCTTTTCGCCTTTTACCTCGTATATTTCCTATGGAAGCGCCGAAACGGGCTGGCAAGCGATTTTTTGCCTTACCTGCTCATCCCTGCCGCACTGGCGGCACACTTTTTCCTGTACCTCTGTCAATTCGGCGACTTCTTTGCGTACTTTGCCGTCAATAACTACCTGCTTGCCCCGCCGCTGAGTATAGTCTATTACGGCAACCCCTCATACGGCGAGTTCGCCTTCCTGCTCTACGCCCTCTACGCTGCCGGAACAGTGGAGTTATTCCGCCAGCGCAGGCACGACCTTTTCCTGCTCTCGCTGCTTTTCGTGCTCCCGACCGTGTTTTTGTTCCACAACGACCTTTCCCGCTACCTCCTTCCAGCAGCCCCGTTTGCCCTCCTCATCGCCTTTGAGCCCCTGCTGACTTCAAAGGAGTTCCGGCCGGTTTTGGCAATCCTGGCAGTCACGGCAGTTTTTTACGCCTGGAGCGTAATCCCCTACAACCTACTGCCCGCAAGCGAATTTGAGGCCCTCAAGGCGCTCATCAAGTGAATGCGCGCGTCAGGAGAGCCCCCTGTAATGGGCGGGCGTTGTTCCCGCGGCTTTTTGAAGCTATATAACCTTTTTGCGGCATAATGCCTTTCGGTTACATGCAGTCCCTCTTCCAGAAGAAGCGCCTTTCCCAAGTGTTTTTGCGCGACATCTCCAGCGTAAGCGATTACCTGGACCTCGCGGACTTCTCGGGCAAGACCGTGCTCGAAATCGGCGCGGGCACGGGCGTGGTCACGGAATACCTCGCCGCGCGCGCAAAGCGAGTGGTCGCAATCGAAATAGACCCCGAGGCCATCGGCGCCCTCAAACAGCGGACCGCCGGCATGAAAAACGTGGAAGTCGTCGCCGCCGACGCATTGCGCGCATCCCTTGATTATCCCGTTGTCGTTGGTTTCCTGCCTTACCATATTTCAACGCCGCTGCTGGTGCGCCTGCTGCACTCCGACTACGGTGATGCCATTCTCTGCCTGCAAAAGGAATTCGCGCTCCGCATGGTTGCTCCCCCCGACGACGTCGAATACTCGCGCCTGAGCGTGCTTGCCCAGTCCCTTGCGGACGTGGAATTCCTCGGCGTGGTCCCCGCCGGCGCGTTCGTTCCCGTCCCCAAAGTCGATTCAGCTCTCGTGTACCTCCACCGCAACCCGAAATTCTCACTCGATGATGCGCTGGTCTCCGCGCTTTTCCAGCACAAGAACCAGTCCGTGAAAAACGCAGTCGGCCACTCCGCGCGCGCCCTGGGAATCGACAAGCCTGCCGCAAAGGCCCTCGCCGCATCGCTTCCCCTCAACGACAGGAAAGTGCGCTCGCTCACTCTCGAAGAGCTCGAAACGCTTTCCAAGGCCTTTCAGGCGGCTAGCGCCGTCTAGCCCCAATCCTTAATCCGAGCAGGCCCGCGAGCCTTTCTGCCACGGCGCGGGAATCGGCACCGCCCCATCCTTGCCGTTCAAAGCCTCCGACGTATTTGTAGTGCGGGTCACCGAATCGGTTTACCTTAATCTGGTGCCCCCTTGCAATGCCGTCGTGAACGAATACATGCATCTCATTTGGCTCCAACGTGAGCCTTGCGGCGGCGCTTTTTCCTGCCCCCTTCCCTATCAACGGAATCCGCCGGCTTCGTGCGGTCCATGGGATGCTAACCACCGGGCTTTCGGGAGAACCGCTTAGTTCCATGTCTGGCCTGCCTCTTATTTCCGCAATCACTTTCATCAAGCCGCGCCGTGCCCCGGATTCCAGCGAGCTGAAGTTGCGCGCCACCGCCCGCTCTAATTCAATCCTACCGATAGCCTCCCGCCATTTGGCCCATTCCTTTGTCCCACGCGTCCTGCGCTCGTTCTCCCTCGCCGCCTCAAGCTCCGTCTTCCGAAACTCGCCTGCGATGCTGGAATGCATATATGCGCCCGGTTTTGCGCGCTTTTCCATAAGCGTCATCAACTCGCGGCTGAAGATTCCTGCCACAAATATCACCCAACCTTATGCATCCGCCTCGCTTTTTATTTGCATTGCTTTCAATCGCGTCCGAAACGCAACCCTTAATTCCCTTCCCGCCCTCTCCATTCCCATGCCCAAGCCGCCCACGGAGCCGCTCTCCATCGTCCTCGACGACCGCGAGCTGCGCAGCAAGGCCGCGCGCCACCTCTTCTCGATGGGCGTCAAGCTCGAATCCCGGCGCCTGGGCATCGCCGACTTCATAATCGCGGAATCCGTCTTCGTCGAGCGCAAGACTGCAGCTGACTTTGAGTCGAGCATCATCGACGGCCGCTTGTTTGCCCAGGCGCGCGAGCTCTCGAAGTTGCCCGCGCCCGTCATCGCCGTCGTCGGCTCGGATTTCTCGCGTCTGTCCTCCAAGGCAATCATTGGCGCTATGGTTTCCCTCGCAACCGACTTTCGCATCCCCGTCTTCCGCTTCGCCTCTGAAGAAGAGCTCGCCGAATTCCTCGCGGTGACCGCCACGCAAAAGGCCAAGGCCCCAAAGCCGCTTGCTCTTCGCTACGAGAAGCCCAACCTTACCCTTGCTGACCGCCAGCAGTTCGTCGTCGAGTCCCTGCCGATGGTGGGCCCGGCTGGTGCAAAATCGCTTTTGCGCAAGCTAGGCAGCGTGGGCGCCGTCATCGGGGCGTCAGAGGAGCAGCTGCAATCCGCCGACGGCGTCGGTCCGGTCCGTGCGAAGGAAATCCGGCGCGTTGTCGAGTCTAAGTTCGAGGGCTAGCGGCGGCTAAAAGCCAGTCATTAAAAACTTCGCACGGGTTGTTGTTCGCGGGTGCGTTTGATGGCCAAGGACTTCTTTTCGATGGACGACTTCGACTTCAAAGGCAAAACAGTATTGATGCGCGCGGACCT
>JAZDFO010000090.1:0-3690 GCA_043807785.1 Microcaldota archaeon
GTCTTGCGCGCGCTGCGGTCGCAGGTCTGCTGGCCTTGCAATACGATTACGTCGAACGGCTTGAGGACTCCGCCGAAAAGCTGGTCGGGGCGCAATCCGTCGCCTGTGCCGTAGTAAATCCCGTTGGTGCGGAACTCTTCAGTTGTCATCATCGTCTTGAGCTCGGGCGAGATGCGCCCGACGACTCCGACCTTGATGACTTTGCCTCCGAATACGCTGCCCAACAGCGGGACGTCGGAGAAGTTGATGAACCCGAAGTTCCCGGCGATGAACACCGCCAGGATGATGATTAGAATCAGCGGAATCGAGCTTTCCAAGTGCTGGGTTTTGCCCATTGTTCCTCCGTACATACCAAAAATCACCAAGGTCTTGTTTTATTCTGACCTGACGCACTATGCCTGCCGTTTTATGTATTTAAGGCTATCCCTCGCTTTATAAGCCTATTGCCAAGTATGCGTGTCGTGCGCGGATAGAGCGTGAATTGCGTATGTCGGGTGGATTGCGGGGCTTGCTTTCCTTTGACGCATTGCTTGCAGCCTTGGCCGTAACCGCGCTGGCCGCAGTCCTTGCAGCCGCATATTCCGTACAGTCGTCCCGCGCGGTGTTCCAAATGTCGCAGGACCAGCGCCATTTCGATGCAGTTTCCCTAGCCGACGTGCTGGTGTCGCGCTGCCCTGCCGACGGCGGCCTTCTCAAATGCGAGGCAGGCGAGGCTTATGCAAGCGAGCTTTCCATGCCTGCGGTTGAGCGATTTAGCCAAGAAGGCCTTTCGTCAATCGCGCATAAGCTTGGCATTTCCGGAAATGCCTCGGCTATGATATTCTATCCCGGCGGCGGGCAAATCCTCGAGCTTGGGGCTGCCGGGGGCGTGTGCGTGCGGCGGCTGGCGTTGCTGGATGGCCTTGATGTAATCGTGCAGGCGTGCGTCAGTTGAGCCTGCCGCCCAGTCCCTTGCTGTCTTACTTTAGTCGCGCACGACTGTTCCCTGGTGCGGCTTGCCCAAAATCGCGGCTTCAGCTGCCCGCAGGTCCTTGCCGTTGACGAAATGCAGTTCGATGTTGGCGCGCGCGGCGACCTTGCAGGCGACGACGTCGAACACGAAGTGCGTGCCCGCGCGGCGGGTGTCGGCAAGCACTGCCATGTCGACCAGTTGCTGGTGCGGCATTTTCTGGATTTTTTTGGCGGCCTTGTCTTTTTTCGGGTCAGCCGAATATACGCCGTCGGTGTTGCTTAAGTTGACTACCGCGTCGGCCTTGAGGCGCTCTGCGATGAGCATGGCGTCGAAATCGGTTGTCACGCCTTCGAGTATTCCGCAGCCGACGGGAATCTTTCCGGAGAGTGCCGCGCTCGCCGCCTCGTCGGGGTCCTGTATTATCCTGGGGTATGCCGCGTCGGCAAGGGCGGCGATGAGCATCGTGGCGTTGGCCTTGGTCGCCAGGATTGCCGCGCGGTCTGCGAGAAACTCGCTTCCTCCTGCCTCGCGCACTGCATTGGAGTACTCGCGCGCAAACAACCCTCCGCCGACAACTACCGCAATGCGGGTGTCCTTTGAGAGCCTGGCAAACAGCCCGGAAACCTTTTTGAGATAGTCGGTGTCCACGCCCTTGTTGGAGAACAGCATTGACCCTCCAAGAGATACCACTACCGTGCGCATGCGGCAACCCCCCCTGTTTTTAAATCGGAAAAGCCATTATTTCAACTGGGTTTTTAAATCCTTACCACTCGGTAACAAGCTTTTTCCAAGGTGTTGATATGGCAAATTTCGAGGATGCAATCGCTGCGCTGGACAAGTCGCTTAGCGAGCAGGAAAAGAGGCAGGACGCGGTATTGTCCATCCAGCGCGAGCTGGTGCGCAAATGCGCCAAGGCCATCCGGTGCGTGCACGTCGGCGACACTGCCGGCTGCGAGGCGCTCTTGCCGCAAATCGACCGCCAGATGGCAGAGTTGAAGGCCATCGATGCGGGTTTCGAGCACATTTCCGTGCAGGCGTACCAGGAAGTCGTAGAAATCAAGGTCCTTGACGCCCTCTTCAAGCGCAAGGAAATTCCGACCTACGCCGAGCTTGGAGTGGAATTCCGGCCGTGGCTATCCGGCCTTGCCGACTGCGTCGGCGAACTTCGCCGCGCGCTCCAGCTGGCGCTGCGCGACGGCAGGAAAGACGACGCGGACTACTGCTTTAGGCAGATGAACCGCATCTACGACAACATCATGGTGCTCAAGTACTCGGGGTCGCTGGTCGGCGCGCTCAAGCCCAAGCAGGACATGGTCCGCGGCCAGGTCGAGCACGCCCGAAGCGAGATGCTTGATTGCCGCGAACTTGAATCGAAAGTTTGTTAATCCTCTGCGTCATTACCTAGTTAATGCCTATTTCGCGCGCTTCCAAGCCATCCGGTTCTCCACGCCTGCGCATACTATTTAGCCTTGGCGCGCATTATGCCGTGGTTGACGGCAAGAGCCTTGTCGGGGTGGCCGAGGATTTCAAGCCGGACGTCATTGTCCCCGAACGTGCTTTTTCGACGCCAGAAAACGAGAAGGATGCCACGTTGCGCGTCGCGGCCATGCGAAAACTCAAGCCCGGAGCGAAAAATCAGGCGATAATGGATCACGCAAGCATGTTCAATCCGGTCTCGAAGGGGTTTGCGCTTGCCGAAAGTTTACTGCTTGCGAACACGAACGCCGTGTATTTTCATTCCGAGAGCTGGAACCCTCAAGCCGCCGAAAAATTAACCCGGCAATTGCAAAAGCTGTCCTTGTTTTTCGATCAGTCCTACGATGCGCTTATGAACGGCGACGTAGGCAAGGCGTTGAGGCTTCACCGACGGTGCATGAATGCTGATGCCGAAGCGGAAGCCCGCCGGGACCGGAATTTGGCCGAAAATCTTAAGTCAATGCTTCCGAGAATATTAGAGCGAAAGCCCGATTTGGCCCGCCGCAAGGAAATCCGGGTTCTCGTCAGGCTCGGCGGGTATCATATTCTGCCATACCACTTGCTACGGGGCGCCCCCGGGATTTCCACCGAGCTGGTTTATGACAGCCCGATGGCCAATATGCCGTCGGCGGAGATGGGCCTGCGCAAGAGCGTGTTCGGGAAAACGCCGCGGTTAACCGACGCGCAAGTCGGCCGCAACCTGTTGCGCACCTTTTTTTTGACTTTGATCGGGCAGTCGGCCCTCTACGGTTCCGCCCCCGTTGGCCCTGGTTTGTACGACATCCGCCATGCGTCCACTAGAAAGTACGAATTGGCAAGCGCTTATCTGAGGCGGTTTACTGACGGCGAGATATTGGAAACGCTCGAGCATTTCCGCAACTCCCCTTCGGACGCCGGAAAAGCCGCGATTTTCTCGTTGCGGGCGCTGGAATCGAAGGGGATTAGCCCGCCGCGCTCAAACGAGGAGCTGGACGCGCAGTACCATAAACTGGTGGTACCAAACTGGGGTCCCGCGCGTTTCCGCGAGCCGTTTGATGTTCATTCTTTCCGCCGGCGCCCGGTTGCAACGCGGCGCTCCCGGGGTTGATCGCATGCCCGCATCAAAGCTGCAGGCCGCCTTCGCCGCGCAGATCCGGCGCATGCCTTTCTTTTCCTATCCCGACGTGTCGTACTCCTCGGAGGGCTCGAGCAACGCAGTCTTTCGAGTGCGCTCAAAGTCCCGTGATTATGCCGTGCGCTTCTCCAAGTCGCCGGCGCTCAAG
>JAZDFO010000091.1:0-4552 GCA_043807785.1 Microcaldota archaeon
GGCTCATGCATACCCGGCAACGGCATATTTTATTTCAACACCGCGACTCCGACGTACCGCCAGAGCGGTCACGGAGGCGGCGGCAGCCCTTTGATGTCGGAAGTGAAACAGGATGCCTCTTCGGGCATGGTCTTATTGTCAGAAGGTGATGCGCGGAATGCAGCGGACCGCGAGAGCTTCAAGTCGTATTCCGCAATCGCGCTTGTTGCTGCGGGAGTGCTGGCTTCGGCGTGGTTTTTCTACGAGCGCAGGAGGAACCTGAGGAAGACGCGGCCGCAGATGCGAATGAGGCGGAGGCGGGGCTAGCCCTTTTCCGAGAGCAATTGCTTGGCCCACTCGAAGACGCGTGCCGTCTGCAGGATCAGCCTTGCCGCCTCGGCTTCCGTCGGCTCGTCGTCCGAGTATTCCACGAGCGTCTTGAAGTTTAGGATGTCGCGGATTTGCCTTGCCTTCTGGGATATTCCGGGCAGTTTCGTCTGCAGCACAAGCACTGCCGCGTCGTCGTGCGATTGCCCTGCCGACCTTTCCCCTAAAAAGTGTGCTCCGAGCGCGTCAGCGCAGGATATCGTGCAGTGGATGGCGTTGAGGCACGCGAGGTTAAGCATGGCCTCGGCTTGTGCCTTTTGCATGCCATTGAAGAATTCCTTGGCCTTGCGGAAATAAACCGCGGACTTCGCCCTGTCAACCGGCCTTGTACGGATTTGCATCCCAATCATCGCTTCTCATAGAGAACCTTTCCTTCGGCGGCGATGTTTTTAAGCAAAGGGAGACCTCGTTTCCGGTGCAGCTCGGCTTCGGAATAAACTATCGGAGAGAGGGCGTTTCCGAAGAATTCTGCCACTTCCACGCTTGCATCCAAGAGCGCGTTGGTCGCTTTAGCCTTGTCTTTTGCCAAAGGCACGACTACCAAGATGTCAATGTCGCTGTTGGGCCGCGAATCTTCGCGCGCGGTAGAGCCGAACAAAATCATCTTATTCACTTTGCTTCCATCGAGGTGTGACAGGATGACGCGTTTGAGCTTGTTTTCCGCGGACTTCCCCGCTTCGGCAACGGGCTTAAGTTGAGTGGCCAAATAATGCTTCGACTGCAACTGCCACGCATCGGTCTTCCCTATCCTCCTCCGCATGACTATCCCTTCTGATTCGAATTGCCGCAGGATTCGCCATGCCCCCGGCGCCGACAGTCCCGCGAGCCTGGCCGCTTCCCTTCCCGAGAAAAGCTTCGTCGGATACCTCATGAGCAACCGGAACAACCGCAACTTCTGCGGGCTGCCTATAATCCCTTCGCCGGCCTTCCAAAACCTCATGGGTCTCACGTTTCTTTTAGTAAACATGTGTTTCTTTTAAGTAATAAAAACCTTTCGCCCAAACCCGTTTTTCGCAAATGCGAGGCAGCAAACTGGCGTGTCCGCGGGAAACAATCGGTTTTAAAAGCGAATAGCGGTTGCAGTATTCCGAATGTTTTTGACTTGGGTGATAATATGAACGGACGATGCATGAAGTGCAAGGCAGACCGCGAGATGAAGGGCGTAACGGAAGTCGTCATGAAGAACGGCATGAAGGCCGCCAAGGGCAAGTGCGTGAAGTGCGGCACCTCGATGTTCAAGATCCTCGGCAAGGCATAAATCCTTTTTTCTTTTCCTTCTTTTTTTCCCTTCAACCTGCTTTCAACAACTCTGCAAGCGCCATCCACGCGCCCAGCAGCAGGAAAAACGATGCCGTGGCTGCCCGCAGCCTCTTTTCTTCCACCTTTAGCCCCAGCCGGACCCCGATTTGCGAGCCGATGACTCCGCCGGCGAGCAGCGGCAAGAGCATCGCAGTGTTTGTGTTCCCCAGTGCCAGGTGCGCAACCGCGCCGGGCAGCGAAAAAATCAATATCGTCGCCAGGGAAGTCGCGGCTGCCGCGTGCGCCGAAAGCCCGTACACCGAGCCAAGCAGCGCGGTTAGCGGCACTCCCCCGCCCAGGCCGGTAAACCCGTTGATTGCGCCGACGAACGCACCCGCTGCCGCGGCGGCGAACCTGTGTTCCCGCACCTTCCTGCTCCAGTGGTGTTGTCGAATCGCCCCGCCAAAGAACGTGACTAGCGCGAAGAAAAGAATTATTCCAGCGACTGCGTAGGCGATTGCGCTATCCGAAGCTTTGATGGTCAGCCACGCGCCAGCAACGGAGAAAATGATTCCTGCCAGCCCCGCGCTTGCCGCAAACTTCTTGTCGACGAGTTTCTTCCCCCGGAATGCAAAAGCCCCGCTTGCCGCGCTCAATGCGGCCAGGAAAATCGCGGTGCCGACGGACTCCTTTGCGGAGAGGTTGAAAATGCCGTGCAGTAGGGGTATCGCGATTGCCGCCCCGCCGATGCCGAACAGCCCGGAAGCAATGCCCGCAAGAAGCCCGGTGAAAAGCGCAGGAATCTCAAGCATCCGCCGCTACGCCTGCTCCCACTTGCGGCGCTTGGGCATGTTCGTCCAGCAGCCCTTGCAGATGATGAGGCGCTTTGTCTTGGTAGCGCTTTTTGAGGCCTTCTGGCACGCCCTGCAGGCGTACTTGCCGCATCCCATGCACTGCTCGAGGTAGTGCGCGTCCTTTCCACAGCGTTCGCATTTGGTAGTCATTGCAATAGTTCACCCAGTTCTCCCCTTGAAGTCCTTCGGGAGAATCAGCGGAACATCCTTTACGCGAATTGCGTTTTTTAAGGCTTGCGCAGGCGCCATTGCGAAGGGATTTTTAACCCCTGCATTGTTTCATTGCCTTTAGGGGGGGGGTATCGTTCAATGCCAGTTCTCGCGGTAATCGGCGCGCAGTTCGGCGACGAAGGCAAGGGAAAAATCGTCGACGCGCTGGCGCAGTCGCACGACTTGGTGGTGCGCTTCAACGGCGGCGCCAACGCCGGCCACACCATAAAGGTCAAGGACAAGGAATTCAAGCTGCACCTGGTCCCTTCCGGCGTGGTGCACAAGCGCAAGCGCAACATCATCGCAAGCGGAGTCGCATTCGACCCGGTAGTGTTCGTCAAGGAAGTCGAAGGCCTGCGCGCCGCCGGCTTTGAGATTACGCCCGAAAACCTCGGCGTGGATTTGCGTGCGCAAGTGGTCATGCCCTGGCACCGCCTCCTCGACGCCGCCAAGGAGGATGCCGCGGCATCCGGGGCAATCGGCACGACAATGCGCGGCATCGGCCCGGCATACGAGGACAAGGCCGCGCGCACCGGCATCCGCGTGTGCGACCTCATCGACCCGCACGCGATGCAGGCAAAAGTCACTGCCCGCTACATGCCAAAGCGCACGCTGTTGGAAAACTATTACGCGCAAAAGCTCCCGCCGGAATTCAACGAACAGTCCATCCTCGTCGAATACGGAGTGCTAGGCCAGAAGATTGCGCCGTTTGCCTGCGATGCGAGCCTGGAAACTTCTGCGGCAATCAAGAAAGGCAAGCGCGTGCTGCTTGAAGGCGCGCAAGGCACGCTCCTTGACGCCAACTACGGCACGTACCCGTTCGTCACATCCAGCAACTGCACTGCCCCGGCAGCGGCAGTCAGCGCAGGCATTCCCGCGGCTTCAATCGGGGAAGTCCACGGCGTAGTCAAGGCGTACACAACCCGCGTGGGCAACGGCCCGCTTCCCACGGAGCTGCTTGGCTCGCTTGGCGAGCGCCTGCGCGGCAGCGGCAGGGAATTCGGCACGACCACCGGCAGGCCCAGGCGCGTCGGCTGGCTCGACCTGCCCATGATTAGGTATTCCGCGCGCATCAACGGCTTTACCGCAATCCACATAACCAAGCTCGACGTACTCTCCGGATTCAGTGAAATCCAGGCCGCAGTGGCGTACTCCCTCGACGGCGCGCAGACTCGGGAATTCCCCGTCATTTCACTCGACCGGGCGCGACCGGTTTACCGCAAGTTTGCCGGCTTTGGAGAAGTCACGCAAAAGCAATGGCGGGCAATTGCCCAAGAGGGAAAGAAAAAGGGACTCGCTGCGCTGCCGGACAACGCGCGCAAATACATTGAGTTTGTCGAGCGCGAGTCGGGAGTTGCGGCGGCGTCGGTTTCCGTCGGCCCCGAGCGAAGCGAAATAATCTACCTTAAATAACTTTTCCAGTCAAAGCGTCCGTTTTGGTGGTGGTTTCCAATGAAGTTAGGCGCAATAATCGCTTCAGGCAAGACGAAAATCATTTACGCCCACCCATCCGACGAGTCGCTGGCAATAATGTTCTTCAAGGACGACATCACAGCCGGCGACGGCGCCAAGCACGACCTCCTTCCGGGCAAGGGCCGCTGCGACTGGGAGACGACGAGGAATGTCTTCGCCTACCTTCACAAGGCCGGAGTCCCCACGCACATGGTTGAAGCCCCGGAGGAAGGCTACCTTGTCGTGCGCAGGATGAAGATGATTCCCCTTGAATGCGTCACCCGGCGAATCGCCACCGGCTCCCTCGTCAAGCGCCTTCCATTCACCGAGGGCCAGCGCTTCGAGCCCCTCATGTTCGAGCTGTTCCTAAAAGACGACGCAAGGCACGACCCCTTCGTCAACGACGGCCACGCGCAGGCCCTCGGCGTCGC
>JAZDFO010000092.1:0-5089 GCA_043807785.1 Microcaldota archaeon
GCGGCAATCTGCCCGGTTGCATCCGGCTGTGCATGGATGGCGGCTTCTTCCTGCTGCGTTTCGCCGCCTTCCTTTTTCTTTTTCCGCATCGTCTTTGAAACCGTGTAGAGCGCAAGCGCGCCCACGAGTATTCCGACGACGAAAAGCGTCGCGTTTTGCATCCCCGCGCCCACCAGGCCGGTCTCGCCGGACGGCTCGCCTTCGCCCGTCTGGCTTTCCTCCAGCGCGTGCCGCTCGGTTTTGTCCCCGGATTGCACTGCAAGCTCGATTCCCTGCGTGTTGTTTGCCGACACCGGGATGCCGGCCTGGTATTCCTGTCCCGCCCGGATTTCAAAGGATGCGTTCCCGACCGTGCCATTGGCATTCCTTGCGGTGACATTGAACTGCCTGGTTTCGCCTGATGGATTCAAAAAGACGACCTGCAGCAGGCCCGCATCGCCTTCCTTGTTGAATGCCGCGGACACGATTTTTAAAAGCACGTCTTGCCGGGCGGTCCCGTTGTGCCTAGTCGAGTTGCATTCCGCTGAATTTTGCGGCAGCACATTGAGGCGCAGAAGGGTGCGGCTGGCAGTGTCGGTTGCCGCGCTTTGCGCGAACACCTTGATTTGGTGGCTTCCCTCCTCGCCTGACGCGGCGATGACCGTGAGGTTGGCGCGGCCGCCTTCCTCGAGGGTGAATTCCTTTGGCTCGGTGCGCGCTTGCATGCCCTCGCCTTGGCCGACTGCCGCGGCAGAGAACGCGTCGCGCGCGCCCTTGTTGGCGTATTCAATGGTGAATTGCGTTTGCTGCCCCGGGCAGGCCGTCGCGCTTTCCTGCGGCGCATAGGCCTCGACTGAATAGCCCGGCACGTCCGTTGGCTCTGGAGTTGGCGCCACTGGCGTGGGCGTTGCAGTCGCATTGGCGCCCGGCGTTGCGGTTGCGTTTTGAGCGCTTGAGTTTGAAGCGTTGTTTTCCGGCGCTTGTGTGATTGGCAGCGAATCCGACACGATGACTGTTCCTTTGTGCGCAGGGTTGAGCGAGGACTGGTATTCGTAAGTCCCCTGCAGGTATAGCACCCTGGCAAAGCTTTGGTTTTGGGCCAGGGCGCTGCTGTGGAAGCCGTCGTCTGAAGGCGCCAATGTAGTTGTGACGTCGTTTTCCTGCGTCCCAGTGTTGCGCCATGAAATGTGCGTGAGCGGGCGGACAACCAGTTCCTGCGGCGAAAAGCCATTGCCGGTTATGTTTACCTCCGCCGTTGCCTGGTCGGGTGCGAGCGTTGCAACCGGCCTCGGAGTCGGGGTTGGAGCCGGTGACGGCGTTGGAGACGGAGCTGGCGATGCTGTCGGTGTAGGGGTTGGTGCCGGCGTCGGGCCAGGCGTTGGGCTTGGCCTTGGAGTGGGCGTAGCCACTATTCCAAAGCCCTGCTGGGGCCTGACCGTAATCCTGCCGCGCATTTCCGGGTGGATCGTGCAGTAGTATTCGTAAGTGCCTGCGACGTAGAGCGTGCGGGAAAACGACCTTCCCGGATAAAGCAGTCCGCTGTGGAAGCCCTCGTCTGCAGGCGAGTAGATTGTGGTGACGGTATGGACTGCGTCGTCGAGGTTTTCCCACGTCACCTTTGTCCCCTGCGGCACCTCGATGCTTTCGGGGCTGAACGCGAGGTTTTCAATCCGAATCGTTGTGCCGCCTGCCGCAACCGGTGCCGGGGACGGCGATGCGCTTGGCGCTGGCTGTTGCGGGGAAGGCGCCGGCGGGTAATCCTGGGCCGGCTGGCTTGTGCCCCGGCAGTCGCGCGTCGAAACCGCCAGTTCCCTGGAGAATTGGGCAGAGCTGCACGAGTCGTATGCCGTCGCGGTTACAATGAATTTTTCGGAAAACCCGTAGTATGCCGGTGCGCTCAATGTGACCATTACCGTTTTTTGCGCGCCGGATGCCAGTGAAAACCCGTTTTCGGAATAGCTGGGCGAGAGCGTCGAGTTTGACGAGAGCAGTATGCTCAGGTTTGCGCTGCCGTAGTTTCGCACGCGAAGCTCGTATTTTGCTTGCGTTGCAGGGCAGACCGTCTGGGAGGATGCGCTGGCGGCGTCCAGCCTGGCCTTGGCGCAGTTTTTGACGTTGATGGAGATTGCCGCGCTGCCGAAGTCCCCGCTTGAGGATTCGGCGCGCAGCTGCGCTTGGTAAACGCCGTCCGGGGTTCCGCATTGTGGCGAAAGGAATGCCGTGAAGTCCTTTGCCGAGTGCGCGTTAACTGCCAGCCTCGGCGTGTAGTCGGAAAACACGTTGTCCGAATACGAGAATGACAGCTGGTACGAGTCGGCAGCAGAAAGAGTATTGAATACTGTGCCGGTGACCACCGCCTGTTCGCCGCTGCAGGCGGACACTTGAGTCGAATCTGCGATGACTCCGACTGCGCCGGCAAAATTTGCGGCGAATGCAATAATTGCTAGTGCAAGCAAGGCTGGTGTTTTCATGTGCAAATCACTTTTTCCATTCGTCGTCCTGGGTATCGGTTTGGCCGACGAAGGCTTCATCGGACGACTCACTGCCCTGTGGCGGAGTTTCCGGCGGCTTTTTTGAAACCTCTTCCCTTATCCCGCTTAGGGTAAGCTGGCGAAGGTTTTTCTTGTTTTCCTCATCTGCCGCCGAATCGGCTTGGCCGCCTTCGCCTTCCTTGGGCTTGATGGAGTAATACAGAAACGCCCCGATGGCAAGCACCCCCAATAGTATGAGCAGCTGCCAGACGTTGAACGAGGAGTTGAGCACGATGAGGCCCGAAAGCAGGCTGCCGCCGCACTGCCCCATGGGAACGTCGTACGGCATTGACGCGCGCCTGCCGTCGTCCTGCCTTACCTCGAACACCGCCGGATAGTCCCTTCCATCATAATTCGGGGCGTCGATGGCTATTGAGAAATTCTTTTCCTCCCCGGGCTTGATTATCTCGTACTGCGGGCTTGCGGACGCCTTCCATCCCTCGGGCAGCCCCAGCAGAAGCGCGCTTACGCCGATGCCCTGCTGCTCGTTGTTCTTGACGAAGAATTCCGCGGTTACCTTGCCGCCGCCGTTGCAGGAGATTTGCTCTTTTGGCCGAATGCCTGCCGCGATGATTTCGCCGGCCGGGACAATCTGCAAGTCAAACGGCTTGCTTGTCGTTTGCGTCCCGTACGAAATCGACACCCTCGGCTTGTAGCTGCCCGGGCTTGCGCTGCCCGCGTCTATCCTTGCGCGGATCGTCTTTTTCTCGAGCGGTGCGAGAGTGAACGGCGCGTTTTGGGCCGCGCTTGCTCCCGGCGGCAGGCCCGAGACGAAAATCGAAATCGGCTCGCTTGCCTTGTTGGCGTTGTTGGCCAGCGAAATTGCGAGCGTGCCAAAGCCACTGGCCGGGATGCCCTGCGAGACGATGCTTGAGATTGAGAGCGAGTCGCTGTACGCCGGTGCGCTTGGGGATGCGGTCCCGCTGCCGGTAACCGTTACGGCAAGGTTTTCGGTGGCGAGCAGCACGTTGTTGTAATAGCCGCCGTACGGGTTGTATTGCCCGTTGCCGTCGGAGTATCCCACGCCGTGGTAATTTAGCCCGATTTGTGCCTCGTGTCCGATTACGACGAGCGGCTGTGCGAGAATCGAGCAGTAGCTTGCGCGGTCCTCGACCATCACGCGCGAAGAGCCGCAGCCGATTTGCCCCTCAACCGAGGCGCTTACCGCGTAAGCCTTTTCGCTGCTGCCGTAATGGCATGTCGCGGTGCAGCTTCCGGTCGTGCCGTCGCAGCTCGTGGCGTGCACGGTGTCGGAGTTGCCGCAGTTGACCTCGATTTCCCGGCTTGCAGGCTCGCGGTCGAGGTTGCGGTAGTAAATGATGACTTTGACCGTGCTGTCCGGCTCGGCAAACGATTCCACTCCGACCTGGCATGCCCGCTCGCTTGCAGTCACGGAAACGACCTTGGCGTACTCGCAGCTCGTGTCGCCGACATCCGCGGTAACCGTGTACTGGCGGTCGTTGGAATAATCGCAAGACGCCGCGCAGCTGCCGGAGCTGTACTTGCAGTCCGCGGTAACCGACCTGCCGTCGCCGCACTGGACCAGCCCGCCGCCGATTGCCGGGTAATTGTTGTAGCCGTCGTAGTAGCCGCTATTGTAGCTGTGGTAAACGCCGTTATTGTCGTAGTAGCCATTGGAATCGTAGTTGTACCCGTCGAAATATATGCCGCTGTAGCTTCCGGCGCGGCGCGTCGAGTAGACCTTTACCGGCACGGTGTATGTCCCGGGGTTGGCGTTCGCCGTCACGGACACGCTCACGTCCTTTTCCTCGCTCGGGCGCAGCGAAAACGTCGCCGGGCTCGCCTTGCCGCCCAAGCCGTCTGCGGAGATGAGGTACGAGTCAGTGTAAGTGCCGTCGTTTGCGACCTTGAGGGTTACCGTCCCGGTCGAGCCGCGGGAAAGGGTTATCGAGTTCTGCAAAAGCGACGCGTACGCGCTGTAGCCGTAGCCGCTTGAGCCGCCACTGCCTCCCCCGCCGTTGTAGCTTTGCCCGGGGTTGCGCAGGCACACGTCGCGCTGCATGACTGTATTGCCTCCCTTGCGGAGCACGAGCTGCACGTGCCTCTCGTACGAGTCGATGCTTTCGGGGTTGGCCGAGAGGTAGACCGTGCGCGTGCTTCCTTTCTTGAAGTTGTAAATGGATTCGGGCGTGATTGCCGCGCCCACGTCGTTGTATTCCAGGCTGACGCTGTAGTCGCCGTCGGCAACATCGTTGGTGATTTCAATTGGCACCTGGCGGTCGTCGCGCACGTAATAGCAGCCCAGGCCGCTTGAGGAGAACCCTTCCGTGTCGGAGACGTCCACCGTCACGGTAGCGCTGGCGTCGGAAATCGGGCTGCTGGCGTAAATCGTGAAATCCCTTGCCCCCGCCGAGGCGCCGGATGGCACATTGACGCAGAACTCGAGGTTGTCCCGGATTTCGTGTGGTGCAATGTTGAACCGTGTCGAGCTGAAGCTCGTGTCGAAGTCGCCTGCGTCCTCGCCGCCGGCTGCCGTCGCGCTGAGGGCAACTGTCCCGCGGCTGCCTCCAGTGTTGCGCACCATCAGGGAAAAGCATGCCTTTTCTCCCGGAAGCGCG
>JAZDFO010000093.1:0-8264 GCA_043807785.1 Microcaldota archaeon
GACTCGTAGAGCAGCGGCGTCTTGTACCTGCCGGCGTAATGGAAATCCTCTTTCTTTAGTTCATCCATCCAGCTCGCCCTTCAGCGTGCACGCCATGCACTCCTTTCCCGATGACGGCATGCCGCATTTTCTGCACGTGGAAGTGTGCTTTCCTTTTACCGCGCCGCCGTCCATTTTTTCCTGCAGCGACAAGTAGGACTGCAATAGGTTGAACTTCGCTCCCGGGAAGCCTTCCTCGACGCGGTTGAGGAATCGCTTGACTTCCCCGCGGAACGACTCGGACGAATACGGGCACTTGCACTCGTAGTACGGAATTCCCTTGAACTTGCAGTAGAGCAATGCCTCGGCCTCGGGGTTGTAAATCAGGGGCTTGATTCGCGGGACAAAACCGCCATAGCCATCGCTTGCGGGGGAAAACGCGCCCCACTTGCCTTCGTCGCGGCGCAGCAGGTTCATCAGGAACGTCTGCGCGACGTCGTCGGCATTGTGGCCGATGGCAAGCTTGCCGGCCCCCAGTTCCCGCGAGGCGCGGTCCAACAGCGCGCGCCGGAAGACGCCGCAGTAAGTGCAAGACCTGCGGTTCTTGAGCTTGCCGGACTTTGACTTGCGGTTGCGAATTTTCACGACGTCATCCATTGGCTTGAAGTAGTCGCAATATCGGTAGGTTGCCAGCGGCAGGCCGAGGGTATCGCACAGCTCTTGCGCGCATTTGATTGACGGAATGCGGTATGAGTCAATGCCTTCGTCAATAGTGATAGGAATGAGTTCCAATCCGCGGATTGACGGCGACATTTTCTTCAAAACATAGAGCATTGCGCCGGAGTCCTTGCCTCCGGAAACCCCTACCGCGACCTTGTCTCCCAGGCGCAGCATCTTGAAGTCCTTGTTTGCCTGGCTTACCCTTCTCTCGAACTGCGCGCAAAAGCATGCCTCGCACAAGTCCGTGTCTGTGTAGTGCAGGTTGACGCCCGCGCGTTTGCCGCACTTGTCGCAGGATGCCATGTTTATTCAAACCGCCAATCAGTGTTGCAGCGCCGCTCTCAACGCAGTGCCTTCTTCTCAGATTTTCGCGCTCTTCCATGAAAACGAGCCGCAGCTTGCCCCATCCGGGGCCCAGGTGATGTTGTATGCCTTGCGCCAGGCGTCGGCTTTTCCGCCGGCGCTGACCATGGCCATGACAGTCTCGCCCAAATCCAGCCTTTCCTTGCCGTCCTGGTATACCGCAATCCTCGTCATCACGACCTGGTCTTCCTTTGCCGGGTTGTTAAAGCCGCATTCTCCGATAAGCACGCATTTGCCGCGCAGGGTTGAAATCGCGCCAGTGCAGGAAGTCCCTCCCTGCTGCGAGTAAAACATGAACCAGGCCAGCGCGACAATCACGAGCAACAGGATTCCCCATCGGGCCTGCTTGTTGGCGAGCATTCCGCCTACGCCGCCGCCTTGCCCGCCGCCGTGCTCGTCGTGCCCTCCGCCATGTCCGCCCCCTGCGCCGGAGAGCGCGCCGACGGTTTTGCCTCCGAGCTCGACCCACCCTGCAGGGGTCTTCATCTTGTTGATTGTGTCGCTGGTCGCCTCTCCCCACGATTTGGGCTTCTCGTGCACGCCCTCCAGGCCCACAAGCGAGCCCATCAGCGCGTCGATTTCAGCCTTGTACGGCTCGTGGTGCACGCTGAGCCAGATGCGGTAGAACGGGATGTACGACTTGACGAACGCGGAGGCCGAGATTTTCTCCCTCTTTACGCCGGTCTGCACGGAGAGCTTGTCTTTGGCGACTTCCCGTGCCTCGGCAAGCGAGATGCTCGTTTCCTCGACTTCGCCTTCCTTTACCTCCTTGAGCTTCGTCAGCGGCCGCTCGAGAATCATGGGCACGATTTCGTTGACGTCGCCGCTAAATGCGTTGAGGGCCGCTTTTCCCGTTATCGGCGAAGAGCCTTCGGCCGCGACGTCGAAAGAGAACGAGTAGAATGGCGTGTAGATTAGCCGTATGTCCTCGACTTCCGGCTTTTTCCAGCCCTTCTTTGCCAACTCTTTCTGGATGATGCCAAGCGCTTGCTCGGGCGTGAGCACGGTCTTGTAAGTCGGCGCGTCCAAAATCATTTTCGCACGGAAGCACTTGTGCCTCCCAGCCGTTATAAACCTTTTCTGCGCCTCCCAAACCTTGTCATCGTTTGCGTGCTGCTTGTTGGCTTTGCCTTAAAAACCTTTTTCTATTAGTTATTGCACGCGCGCCAGTGCGCCAGATTCCGCAACACGACCGGTTTTCAAGATGTTCGTCGAAAGGCTCGAGCTCAAGAACTTCAAGTCCTTCCGTGACTCCAGCATCCACGTCGTCAACGGCTTCAATGCCATCGTCGGCCCCAACGGGAGTGGAAAGAGCAACATCAGCGACAGCATCATGTTCGCCATGGGTGAAGGCAGACTACGAGCGCTGCGCGCGAAAAAGACTGCCGACCTGATTTACAAGGACGCCAAGGTCGCTGAAGTCCGCATGCACCTGGCCGGAGGCACCATTAAGGGCAGTGAGAAGGCCGTCATCAGCCGCGCAATCCGCCGGGACGGCAAGGTCCGCTATTCCCTCAACGGCAAGCACTGCCACCGCTACGCCATCGAGGACTTCCTGCGCGCCAACGCGATTTCCACCTACAATATCATCCAGCAGGGCGAGGTCCAGCGCATCGTTGAGATGAGCAGCAAGGAACGCCGAACTCTCGTGGACAACATAGCCAATGTCACGGAATACGAGGACAAGAAGCGCGAGGCGCTCTCCAAGCTCGACGACGTCGAGGCAAAGCTGCGCTCCGATTCCGTGCTGCTTGGCGAGCGCGGCGGCATGCTCGAGGAGCTCAAGAAGGACAAGGCCGACGCCGAGCGCCACATTGAGCTGTCCAAGCACGCCGAAAGCGTGCGCGCGACGCTGCTTTACCAGGACGTGAAAGCCATCGAAGTCGAGTTCACCAACCTGATAAACTCTCTCCTAGATTTGAACAACAAAAACGGCGCACTCGTCGAGCAAATCAACGCCTATGCGGCTCAAATCGACCGCAAGCAGGCCGAGAAGGACCAGGTCAACCAGCTGATTTCCCAGCGCAGCGAAGGCAAGCAGATCGTGCTTGAAAAGGAGCTCGATGAGCTCAAGGCCGAGATCGCGCGCGCGAGTGCGACCATTGACGAGAAAAAGGCCGAGGCAGAACGCCAGCTCGAGCGCATCAAAACGCTGTCCGCCGAGAGGACGAAGGCCTCCGACGAGGTCCGCGGAGTCAAATCACGCATGGTCGCCGTATCAAACGAAGTTGAATCCGCCAACCGCCTTCTTAAGGAAGAGCAGGGCAGGCTGGATGCGATAATGAAGGAGTCCAGCCGCTTTTCCGAAGACTTCTTTTCCAACAAAAAGCTCTACGACGACCTTCAATCGCAAATGCTTGCGGCGAAGGAAAAGCTTACCGCGCTTCAAGGCGAAGCCGCCCAGACGCAGGAGGTTTCGCGCCTCAAGGCCGACGAGCTGGCGCGCCTGGGCTCTGGCAAGGCAACGGACTATTCCGAGCGCAGCGCCAACGCAAAGAAGGAAAAGGAGTCGTTTGCAGAACTGATCAAGGCGTGCGAGAAGTCGCTTGCGTCGCTTTTCGGCGAGGAAAAGAAGCTCAACATCGAGCTGGCCGAGAACGACAAGGACCTCACCAACGCCAAAATCAAGTCCGTCGAGATTTCCACGCGCCTTTCCAACCTCCGGGAATTCGAGCTCGGCACGGGAGTCCAGTTCGTGCTTGGCCAAAAGGACAAAGACGACGAAATCTACGGCACCATCGAGCAGCTGTGCACCTACGAGCCCAAGCACGCCATCCCCATCCAAGTAGCCCTCGGCGCGTCGATGAGCAACGTCGTGGTCGAAAGCTACAAGACCGCCGAGCGCATGATAGCCCAGCTCAAGTCCAAACGCCTCGGCCGCGTGTCATTCATCCCCCTCGACAAAATCAAGGCCTTCGAGTTTTCCAAGTCCGACATCGAGTTGAGCCAGTCGCCGGGCTCGCAGGGCTTCGTCCTGCACCTTCTCCAATTCGACAAGACCTTCGAGAAGGCATTCCGCTACGCCTGCGGCAGCACGCTGCTCGTTTCCTCGATGTCAGCAGGCGAGAAGCTCTCCGGAAAAATCCGTTTCGTCACCGGCGAAGGCGAGATTTCCGAGTCGTCGGGCAAGGTCACCGGCGGCTCGTTCTCCGCGCGCGTCAACGTCAAGAAAGAGAAGGAACTCCTCGACCAGTACGATGCACTCGTCGCGACCGCGCGCGCGCGCAAGGAAGAGCTGCTTTCCCAGATTTACTCCGTGCAGGAGAAGATGTCGTCCGAGCGCAGGCGCAAGGCCGAGCTCGAGGTCAAGTCCAAGGCAATCGAGCTCGAGCTCGAGAACTACGCGCGCATCCAGGGCGAGGCCGACGAGAAGGCCAAGGACCTCAAGGGCGCGGCAGCGACGCTCAAGTCCGAAATTGCTGCCGCCGCCAAGCACGTGGCGAAAATCGAGGAAGAGAAGGCGCAGATAATCCGCTCGCTTTCCGACATCAACATCGCCGCCCTCGAGGCAAAGGCGAAAATCGACGTCGAGAAGGAAAAGAACTTCGGCGTTGCGCTCAAGGAGCGCGAAAAGCGCGTGATGGACCTCAAGATACAGGCAAGCGACTTTTCCAACCAGCTTTCCGCCCTGCAAACCGAGCTAAATGCATACGAGCGCGAGCTCAAGAACGCGCAAAAGTCGATCGAGGACTCCAACGCCGAGCTTGCGCGCGCGGGAGAGGCGAGAAAGCAGTGCAAGGCGGCAATCGAGGCGGACAAGAAGCTCGTCGAGGCCAAGACCGCCGAGCTCAAGAGCATTTCCGCAGCCATGCGCGACTTGATTGAAAAGCGCGAGGCCATCGAGAAGGAGGTCTACGCGATTGCGACCAGGAAAGGCAAGGTGGAATTCGAGCGCGAGAAGATTTCCTCAGAGCTGCAGAAATCCGAGGTCTCCAAGGCGGTTGCCGAGGCAAACCTTTCCAACCTCAAGGCCGAATTCGCCAAATACGAGTCCGTGGCGCGCCTTGACGAGACCGACAAGCCCAAGCTGGCGTTTTTGCTGCGCCAGTGCGAGGACGAGCTTCTCTCGCTTGGCACTGTGAACCTCAAGGCCGTCGAGGAATACGACATCCGCGCAAAGGACTTCGAGGCGCAGAAGGTGAAGGTCGCGCAGCTGGCAAACGAGAAGCAGGCAGTCATCGCAATGATAAGCGAAATCGAGACGCGCAAGATTGCGGCCTTCATGGAGACATTCAACGGAGTCAACCAATACTTCCAGAAGCTGTTTTCCCAGATATTCAACGGCACCGGCTCGCTGTTTTTGGAGAACGAGAAAAACCCGTTCGAGGGCGGCCTGACGATGAAAGTCCAGCTAGAGAACAAGACCGTGAAGTACCTCGAGCTCATGTCCGGCGGAGAAAAGTCGCTCATCGCATTAATCTTCATCTTCTCCATCCAGTCGTATTCGCCTTCCACGCTCTACATCCTCGACGAGGCCGACGCAGCCCTCGACCAGGAAAACAGCCGCAAGCTCGCCGAACTCCTCAAGAAGCTTTCGAAAGGCTCGCAGTTCCTCGTCGTCACGCACAACCAGACGGTCTACCGGGCCGCCGACTGCCTCATGGGCGTGGCGATGGCCAAGGCCGGCAGCCAGCTGGTGGAAGTCAAGCTAAACGAGTGAAAAATGGTCGTTTTCGCCTCTGTGCGTTCGAAAGGTATTTAAATTCAACCAAATCAATAAGTTTTGCCCCAATTACCCATGGTTTTGGCTCGGCATTTCAGGTGAGAATTCAATGGTCAAATACGCCATCGCAAAGCAGCTTGCAGGCAAGCGCGTCATCACGACCGACGGCGAAGAACTCGGCCGCGTAGTCGACTTGTTCGTCAACGAGCTCTCCGGCAAGCTCGAAGGAGTCCTGCTCGAGCCCAACCCGGACTCGACGCTCGCCCTCAAGGCCAAGAAGGAAGGCGGCGGCATGGTAACAATCCCGTACGCCAGCGTCCTTGATGTAAAGGACGTGATGGTAGTCGACCGAAGGAACCTGGGCTGAAGGATAAAACGGCCCTTTTTTATTATCCTAAGAGGCATTTCACTACTTAAGATCCACCAGGGGCATGAAGACGAATTTTTTGTTCCTATACCCTATGAGAAGTAGTGAATCCGTCCTCGTCAAGTCGGGAATTCTTCCCCGACCAAAAGGCATATTTGATGAGTCGTCCACCAAAGATTCGTAAGCGTTCATCAAATCCGCTCTCTTCACTCCCGACTTCCTCTCAAGAGCTTCAAAAAATCTTCTTCCGCGAGCCGTTCCATGCTTCTCTGACACTATTTCTTCAAGCGTTGGACTTTTTGTTTTTGCCATGGCAATAAGCCGCTTACTGATCGGGTAAGCGATCGGTGCCCGAAACGAATATCCTTGCTGTCTGCCAGCATTTGCCTTGTTGTGGATGGAAACGAACGCCCTTACCTCTCCGTTGATTTCATCGGCAGACATCCTTTCTCCGAAATGGGTGCTGTCTTTTATCACAAGTTGCACCCCCGGGAACGTCCTCGAAACATTCATCTGCCTAATTCTTGCTCCTGGAATTTTGGACTCCCATCTTCTTCCGACTAGCTTGCGGGTATAAACAACCTCGGACCTGCCCCGGCGGTGGTCGACATTTTTCATCCTTGCGAGAGCCCACTCAATCCTCGGTGCCATTCTCCGCAACCTAGCAACCAGCTCTCTGGGCAACCGCTCAGTCGGCATATTGCTTCACCTTCTCCCAAAAAAGCACCGCCGCCAGCATACCACCAAGATCGTTCCTGCGCACAACTACATCCGCGGCCTTCTCGGCAACCGGATTCCCAGCAAGGCAGATTCCCAGCCCCGCGGCCTCAAGCATCGTCCTATCGAGGGCGCCGTCGCCGACCGCGACGACATGACGCAGCTCCACGCCGCGCCGCGCGGCCAATTCCTTCAGCAGCCTGCCTTTCTCCTCACAGACTTTCATTTCGCAGGTTCCGTCCAGCCTTCCGCCGCTGACGCCGAGCTCGTTGCACAGGATTTCGTCGAACAGGCGCATTTCCGGCACCGTCTTTTTCAGCTCGTCGAAAATTACGCCGAAGCCCCCGGAAATGATTGCCAACACATACCCCCGCTTTTTGAACCCGCGCACCGTTTCAGAAAAGCCCTTCTTGAAGTGCAGGCCGCGGGCAGCATGCCTCACTCGCACGACTTCGATGCCCTTGAATTTTGCGACCCGCTTTTTCATGCCTTCGCGGATGCCGAGCTTGCCGTCGTTGACCATTTTAGTGATTTTGGAAATCTCCTCGAACGCGTCTTGGCCTGCGAGCCTGGCAATCTCGTCGATGCTTTCCTCTTCGATGAGCGTGGAATCAAAGTCGAATGCGGCGAGCTTTTTCATGCTATTGCCCATTTTGACCTATACCAAGCGATAATCGCGTTATGCGTATTTCTCGTGAGTCCAGGCAAGTGCATGTCCGTGAAAAATACCCTGCCGTCCCCCGAATGGTAAAAATTCATTTCAGAAAATATCCAATCCTTGGGTAGCTTTGGAAGCACTGCTTTTGGAATTACCTTGTGCAATTCAGCCCTTACGATTTTTTCAATCTCAAGTTTCCTGTTAAAAACCGCTTTTGGCTCGTCCCACTCGTCCAGGGGCCTGAGCATCTCTGGCAGGAGTCCTAATATGGCGACTCCTTTCCCGTTTCTTGCTTTGATGACTGAAAAAACAGATTGAGGATGGTAAACCCCCAAGTCACGCAGATGTGAATAAAACGCGGCATAAGCCCTTCCGATGAAGGCGAGTTTTTCCCCATCGGTATTTAACCCGGGTAAATCCTCCCGCATGGTTCGGAGAGTTTTGGAGCCGAAGAAGAGTCTGTCGTGGTAGAACGCGCTAGAATCTTTGGCAAACGCTACCTTTTGAGGATCCGAAGAAGTGACCCTAAATACCCCGCTATGTGCCCGGATCTCTTGTGCGTATTGGGGCCTTAAAGGCAGGCTTCTAATGGCTTTTGGGTATTTTACGCGGCGGGGAGAAAGGGTTTCATTGGAATTATTAGCCCGTTCGTTAGGCATTCCTACCAGTCCCCGATGCTGCTTTGCTTGCCCTTGTTTTTCAGGTCGTCCTCGTTGTAACCCAGCGCGCTTAGGATGCGCAGGACTGCTGGGAGGACCTGGTTGTTGATGTAGTAGTCGGGGTCGTAGTCCGTCGCT
>JAZDFO010000094.1:0-2596 GCA_043807785.1 Microcaldota archaeon
CGCGCGCTCGACTCGTTGAACGAGCCGTCGTCTTTGAGCAGGTCGGAGAAGAACACGGCAATTGCGGGGACCGATTGGCCGGGCTTGGCGGAAACCCAAGTGATTTTGGCAAGCGACTTGTGCTCGGATGAGGAAGGCGAACACTCGATTACACCGCCGAGCACCTTGTCGACTCTCGCGGAGGCCTTGTCCTTGAGCCTAAACTCGCCGCCGGCTTTGAGGTTGGCTGCGTCCGCGCCGGGGATGAAGAATTCCTCGCCCGCGAGTGAGACGCGCGCCGGGTTTTCGATGAATGAAAAGTGCGGTGATTTGGCGTCAAGCATCGTGCGGTTGATTTTGAGCAGGTCTGCAAAAGGCGGGGTGTTCTCCTGCTTGCCCAACCCCTGCCGGAGCACGAATTCCTTGACTGCCGCGGAAATGATGCCCCTGCGGCGCAGGCCTGCCAGCGTCGGCAGCCTCGGGTCGTCCCAGCCGGATACTTTCCCGGACTCGACCAGCGGGCGCAAAACTCTCTTGCTTAGGGCAGTGCCGGCGATGTTGAGCCGCGAGAAGTCGTAGACGAAGGGCTTGCGGATGTTGACGGCGTCGAGGA
This sequence comes from Microcaldota archaeon, assembly GCA_043807785.1. Taxonomy (GTDB): domain Archaea; phylum Micrarchaeota; class Micrarchaeia; order Norongarragalinales; family SBBD01; genus JAZDGU01. The sequence continues at coordinate 593 of JAZDFO010000094.1, forward strand.
TTGCGTAGTAAAGCTCGTCGCGCAGCTCGTATTCCTTGCTTCGCAGCGCGTGCGTGACGCCGTCGAGGGAGTCGCTGATGCTGACCTCGAAGTCGTAAGTCGGCCAGACGAGGTATTTTTCGCCCTGGCGGTAGTGCGGGGTGGAAATCGAGCGGAACAGCGTCGGGTCGCGCATGACTGTGTTGGCGGACTTCATGTCGGCCTTGAGCCGGATTACCGCCTCGCCCTTGACCAGCTCCCCGGACGACATCTTATTCCAAATGGAAATGTTTTCTCCGCCGCGGCGCTCGCGGCAGTTGCACGCCGTAGCGGAAAAGCGGTTTTCGTTGATGGCAGTCTTTGGGCAGGTGCACGCGTAGGCGCGCCCTAGGATGACGAGCTTTTTGCCGAACTGCTGCAGCTGCGGCATGCGGTCGGAGGTGTAAAGTTCGCCGGAAAATTCGAGCCCGAGCCATTGCAGTCCGTCCTTGATTGCATCCACGTATTCCTGCTTTTCGGCGTCGGGGTTGGTGTCGTCAAAGCGCAAAAGGCAAGTCCCGCCGTAATAGCGCGCCACTTCGCTTGAAAGGAACGCGGCCTTGGCGTGCCCGAGGTGCAGGTAGCCGTTGGGCTCGGGCAAAAAGCGCGTGACTACCTTGCCTTGCTCGGCCGCAGGCAGCTTCCACTCGCGGGGGCCCTCCTTCTTTTCCTCGTAGGCATATTGGGCCATTTCGGCCTGCAGCGCCGGCTTGTCCAGCGCGTTGACGCGTGCGACTTCCCCGTTGATGGCGGCCATCGTGGCCTTCATGTCCTTTTTTGCATCCGGGCACTCGGCGATTACCTTGCCGACGACGCCCTTTGCGTCTGCCTTTCCGTAGTCGAAGGCGTTCTTGAGCGATTGTTTGCGGATTGACTCGTTGAGCTGCATGATTGTGACCGGTTGTTTCTATCGCGCCCGGGTTTTTTATGCGTATGGGCTTGCGGGCCGGATTGCTACTAAAGCGAATCCTGCTCCTACAAGATAGAGGTTGCTCCTAAAATCGCTTTAGTTCGGCATAAAGCCGAATTTAAATAACGATATAGCGTTAATTTTAACTATGCTCGACGATGAAACCGCGAAAACCAAAATTCAGCAATTAGTAAATGAGTTCGGGGTTTACAAGCACAAGGATTTTAGCGAGGGTGCGATTGAAACCAAGTTGATTCTGCCACTATTTGAGGCGTTAGGCTGGGATATTCAACACGATACGATTCCAAAAGAAAGCATACCGAGGAAAGAAGGCCGTGGAATTCCTGATTTTACGTTTCAATTGAACGATGTCACTGTTTTTTACCTTGAAGCTAAGAAATTGAGCGTCAAACTAACTGAAAACGAAGCCAAGCAAGCCATTAGCTATTCGTTGTCAAAGCGCGTTCCTTTCGCCGTCTTGACAAACTTCGAGGAACTGAAAATATTTTGTGCGGAAGAAAATGAATCGTTCAAAAAACCATTCAAGCATTTTAAGTGCGAAGAATACGCAGACCGTTTCAACGAGTTGAAACTGCTCTCAAAGCAATCTTTTGAAGAAAACAAACTGATGGAACTCGCTTCAAGAGAAGGCCGATTGAAAGAAAGGCGTAAGATAGACCAAATACTTCTTAACGACTTGATGTTAATTCGCAAGAAAATAGCAAAAAATATAGAGGAAAAGTATCCGAACAAATATTCAATTCAAGAAAGAGACGATATTGTTCAACGAGTATTAGACCGCTTGATTTTCATAAGAAAATGTGAGGATACTCAAAACAATGTAGACGGCGAGTTAAAAGAATTGCTTGGTTTCTCTGACGTTCGAGTATACTCCAAGCTGAAAGAAGTTTTTTCAAAATATGATGACGTGTTTAATAGCGAATAACTTATATACTCATACTTCTTAATTGTCGTATGTCTTGGGACCTTGCTCGTGGAGAATCGTTTTTGCCGCACGTTTCACTCCAAGAGCTTAAACAAAACATGGCGGCAGAAACCAACGCAAAATCCAAACT
>JAZDFO010000095.1:0-11344 GCA_043807785.1 Microcaldota archaeon
TTCATCACTACCCTGACCTTGCCGGTTCCAGCGGGAATGGTCTGGCCGATGATGATGTTCTCGGCGATGCCGCGGAGCATGTCCTTTTGCCCCTCGACGCTGGCGTTGACGAGGTGCTTTGTGGTCTCCTCGAACGCCGCGCGCGCGAACACGGAGGCCTTTTCGCCGGCGAGTCCGTGCCTGCCGATGCTTTTCACTTCTCCCCTGCTGGTCATCATGTCGGCGATGAGGGAAGTGTGGCGGTAGTCGACTTTGAGGTCCTGCGCGGTGAGGACTTTCTGGATTTCGGCGATGATGCTGTTGCGGGCGGCTTCGACGCCGAGCACGCGCTTGACTTCCATGGTGTCGTTGGTGGTCGTGCGGTGGGAATCGACTTCCGGCATTTTTAAGACCGCCTCAAGGTTGGAGCCCTCGGTTGCGATGGAATAAATGCCGTCCTTTTCCAGGATGATGGCGCGGTTTATTCCAGGGATTCCCTTGAGCACGACTTCCATGAGCTTGCTGGTGGTCTTGCGGATGCTTTTGAGCGAGTCCTGCGCGGGCTTGACGAAAATGGCCTCGCCGCGGCGCTCGAAATCGTTGACCGCGCGGATTGCCGCAAAGACTTCCTCGTCATCGAGCTTGAGCTCTTTTAGCTTGGCCTTGTCAAGAAGGATGCGGATGCGCTTGCTCTCGAAGTCCTCCTTTATCGTGGCGACCTTTCGCAGCGTAATCTGCTCTATTCCGTTGGCAATCGCGGTGACTTTCTTGAGGTCCTTGGCGTACTGCGGAAGGAGCTGCACGTCCATGACCGGGCTTTTTGGCGCCTTGCGCGCGTCCACGATTTCGACCAGGCGCGTAAAGCCCAGCTGGGCAAGCGATGCGACTCCCGCGTAGTGGAAGGTGCGCAGCGTGTTGTGCGTGACTATGCCGGAGAAAGTCGTGAATGTCTCCAGGCCGTCGACGGAAAAGTCGTATACCGGCTTGTCTGGGGCGTCGACGTATTCGAGCGAGGCTATTTCGTCCCAGACGACGTCTTCTTGCGCCATTGCCTTGAGCTGGGCGAGTTCTTTGTCAATATTGCAGCCCTTCTCTGCGGCCTTGCGCGAGAACAATTCAATATACTTCTTGAGTGCCGTGATTCCGACCAGCTGCTTTTTCGTGAAGTTGTTGACGAGCCTCGGCGGCACACCTGTCTTGAGGGCAACGTCCTTGAGCAGCGAGCCGAAAGACGGAACCATTTCTACGGCGTCGTAGGAAGTCCTGCCGGAAGGAAGGTTGCAGAGCCGGTCAAGGGAATTCTTCTTTTTAACGGAATCGAATCCTATTTTTTGCCTGAACTCTGCAGCATAGCGGTGCGATATAACCAGGCTGCTGCCAATCTTCTCGCGCCTGATTCTGCCGAAGATTCCCAGGCGGCTTAGGAGCAGGGCAATGCCTTGCAAAAGTTCTTGTGACATGGAACTGGCGCGGATTACCGACCGTTCCACGCTGACGTTGCCGTCTCCCTCGAAGTAGGCCCGCAGAAGGCCGCCGACGAACTCGGTTGGGGCGCTAAACGCGAATTGGGGGACGCGTTTTTGGTACGAGCCCTTGCCGCAGGATTTCACGAGGAATTCCGAGAGGAGTGAAGAGTGGATGCACAAGTCGTGGCCTCTCGCAAACCCCCGGAAGTTGTCTTTTTCGGAATATCCGGCGTTGAGCCTCTCGGCAAACTCTCTTGTCCGCCGGAGGAACGTTTCGTCGGTGTTGGAAATGCTCACGGAATTCTTTGCGGCGCTTCCTTCGGACAGGTAGGCTCCGACAAACCAGCCGGCGGAGGAGTCCAACGGCATTTTCTCCGGCATCCTGACGTTGCCGTGGTGCTGCACTGGATAAACGAAGCCGTCCTCGACGTCGAAAACGCTTTCGTGGTTTAAGCGGTTGTGCAATTGTTCGGCACCAACGGGGACTGTAAAACCAGTGCCGCTTCCCCCTGTTTCAATGGCTTTGCGCAATTCGCTGCCGTGCCAGTAAAGCTCTTTGGGAAACAATTCCTCCAACTCGAATTCGCTTGAAGGTTTTTCCAGCGGCAGTTGCCTGAGCACGGGAATGCGGTCGCCTTTCTCGAGCGCGCGGCCGGCTACGGGCACTATACTGTTGTTTTTGCGGAGCACGAAGGAGTGGTTGTCGGTTGCAGTAATGCTGCGGCCGGAGCGCGTCGTGATTTTCAGCAGTTTCTTGCCGTAGCGGTGGCGGCTGGCGGCCTTGAGGCGCTTCCATTCAATCTTGCCTTGCTGTGTCAGGCTCGGCACTTCAATGACGGCACAAGGCGGCAAGTCGCAGATTTCGGTTTCCCCCTCGCGAACAAAACCGTATTTGCCAAACAACGAGTCGACGGCTTCCCCGATTTTTTCGGCTTTGAGCCCGGCGCCGTAGTTGATGAGGACTTTTTCTTCGTAGGGCAGGGACATCTGCGTCCCGGGCTCGCCAATGCTTTGCGCGGCAACGACACCGACTGGCTCGCCGTATGCGACCGGGTGGCCGCTCGAGTCCATCCCGTCTCCGCCGTAGTAGAACTGTATGACAGTGCCTTCAGCGTCGCGAACTGAAATGTCCTCGTGAACCGTAAGGTCCTGGAGCGCGTTGATGAGCCTGCGCTGCATGTATCCCGTCTTTGCCGGGTTGACTCCCTTGTCGACGACCGAGTCGCGTCCTCCTGCCGCGTGGAAGTAATAGTGCAGGGGGTCGAGGCCTTCCTTGTAGTTGGCGGTGATGAAGCCCCGCGAGTAGCCGCCGTAGTCGCCCCTCTTGAAGTGCGGCAGCAGCCTGCCGTAGTAGCCGGCGGTCATGCGCTTGCCGCGGATTGCCTGCTGGCCGACCATTGCCGCCATCTGCACGACGTTGAGCAGCTTGCCTTTCGCGCCCGCCTTGCTCATCAGGATTGCCGGATTCTGGCTCAAGACCGTTCCGCCGAAATTCACGTGCTGGCGCTTGATGTGCTTGAGCACGATTTTGCCGCACTTGTCCCTTGCGGACTCGAGAATGCCCATGACCTGCTCTTCGAAAGTGTCTTTAAGCGACTTGCCTGCCGCGCGGACGAGGCGCTTTTGCACCAGCGCGTCGGTGAGCTTCTTTACTCCCATGCGCGCCTCGCGGTTGATTTCGCGCAGCTCCTTTTCCGCCTCGGGGTCGAGGTTGTAGTCGGCCAGGCTCAAGGAGAGGCCGTACTTGGTCACGACGTGGTTTGAGAGCTTGGTGACCGCGTCAAGGAACTTGCGGGACTCGTCTGCGCCGAATTTAGTGAACACTTCCTTGGTGAGCGCGTCGCTGGTGCGGCTGTCGATGTGGCCGGTTGCGAGCTTGCCTTTCCTGATTTGGACCAGCGCGTCGTGGCTGCAGCGGTCCTTGGCGAACCAGTCGCAGTCCCCGCACGCGACGCTGCGGTTCTTGCAGACCTTGTTCTTGAAAGTGAAGTCGAATTTTTCGGGCAACAGCATGCCGAACAGTTCCCGCCCGGTTACCCCGCCGGCGACGTCCTTGCAGACTCCGGCTGCGTTGAGCAGCTCGCATGCCTCGGCGCGCGGAAACGCCACGCCGGGGAGGGTAAGCAGGTACAGGCCGGATATCTGGTCGAGGTCGGGGGAAATGATTGGCTCGCCGTTGCGCGGGGAAAGGATCTGCTCCTGCACCTTCATGAGGATTTCGGCCTCTGCCTGGGCCTCCTCGTTCTGCGGCACGTGGACGTTCATTTCGTCGCCGTCGAAGTCGGCGTTGTAGGGCCTGCAGTCTGCGACGTTGAAGCGGAACGTCTTGCCGGGCAGCACCTTGACGGTGTGGCACATCATGCTCACGCGGTGCAGCGACGGCTGGCGGTTGAATATTACGGTGTCGCCGTCCATGAGCTGGCGCTCGATGGTGAAGCCTACTGCGATTTCGCCGAGGACTTCCTCCATGTTCGCTGCGGTGACCTTCTTGCGCTTGCCGTCCGGGCGGATGACGTAATTGATTTTCTCCGTGTTCGCGGTAATGAGGTTCTTGACCTGCTCGACGTTCCACTCGTTGACTGTTAGCGGCAGGGTCAGTTCCTTGGCGATGCTTTCCGGCACTCCAAGCTCATTGATGCCCAGCGTCGGGTCGGGGGAGATGACGGTGCGCGCGCTGAAGTTCACGCGCTTTCCTGAGAGGTTGTAGCGGAAGCGGCCTTCCTTGCCTTTCAGGCGCTGGAAAAGCGTGCGAAGCTGCCTGCCGGAACGGTGCCTTGCAGGCGGGATGCCAGTGGTCTCGTTGTCGAAGTAGGTCACGACGTGGTATTGCAGGAGCTCCCAGAGGTCCTCGATGATGAGCTGGGGCGCGCCGGCGTCAATGTTTTCCGCAAGCCGCTGGTTGATGCGGATGATGTCCACGAGCTTGTGGGTTAAGTCGTCTTCGCTGCGCTCGCCGGTCTCAAGCGTGATGCTGGGACGGACGGCAACGGGCGGCACGGGAAGGACGGTGAGGATGAACCATTCGGGGCGCACGGCGACCTTGAGCATGCGAAGGTCCTCATCGGGGATGCGCTCGAGGCGCTCGCGGATTTCGGACGGCAACAGCTTGCGCTCTTCCTCGAAAAACGACGTCGGGCGCACGAACTTGACGACTTTTTGCTTCTCGTCGCAGTGCGGGCACTCGGCGACTTTCTTGGCCTTGTCAAGGGAATCGATGTCGAGCAGGAGGCGGCCGCAGCGGCGGCAAGTGGCCTTGAGCAGCTGGTAGAGGGTCTTGGCGTAGCCCACGTGGAGGACCGGGCGGACAAGCTCGATGTGGCCGAAGTGGCCAGAGCACGTCTTCATCCTTCCGCCGCACGTCTTGCAGCGCAGGCCGGGGTCGATGACGCCCAGGTGCTGGTCGGCAAGGCCGTTGCTGATGGGGTATCCGTCCTCGTCGTAGGTGTCCGGCACGTTTATCTTGACTGCCGACATCTTGCGCAGCTGCTCCGGAGAGTAGAATGAAAACTCTATGCCCTCGACGACTTTCATCAACAATCAACCCTTGTCTTTAAGATGTATCTTCGAAAATATGCCGATTGACGACATTTCGTCAAGCAGGAGCTTGAACGCGTAGGAAACCTCGATTTCCGACACGCTTGCGCTCTCGCAAAGCGGGCAGTATACGCGGCCCTTTATCTTGTCCGACACGGCCAGCGAGCCGCACTTGTTGCACACCAGCTCGACTGCCTTGTCCGAGCTGTCGATCATGCGCTCTTTAAGCAGGGACGCGGCGCCAAAGCCGATGAAGCAGTCGCGCTCCATCTCCCCCAGCCTCAATCCTCCGTCGCGTGCGCGGCCCTCGGTGGGCTAGTGCGTGAGCATCTGAACCGGCCCGCGCGAGCGAGCGTGCATCTTGAGCGAAACGAGGTGGTGGAGGCGCTGGTAGTAGACCACGCCCATGAAAATCTTTGCCGACATTACGCGGCCGGTGTAGCCGTCGTAGAGCGTCTCCTCGCCTGTCGGCCTAAAGCCGTACTTGGAGAGGATTGCCTCGTAATCGTCCTGCGAGTCGCCGGAAAACGACGTGCCGTCGCGGAGGCCTCCCTCCAGCGACGCCGCCTTGGCGCCGAGCATCTCAAGCATGTGGCCGGCGGTCATGCGGCCGGGGATGGCGTGCGGGTTGATGATTAAGTCCGGGGTAATCCCGTCCTTGGTGAAAGGCATGTCCTGCTGGGGGACCAGCAGCGCGACGACTCCTTTTTGGCCGTAGCGCGAGGCGAACTTGTCGCCGATTTCCGGCACGTTGGTCTTGCGCACGCGCACCTTGATGAACTTGTTGCCCGAGAGGCTTTCCGAAAGCATTACTGCGTCGACTATGCCGTCCTCGTTGCTGCGAACTGTGACAGAGCTCTCGCGCCGGCGTTCGGTCTCGACGTCAAGCGCGCTGATTTCCTTCAAAAAGCGCGGCGGGGAAGTCTTTCCGACCAGAACCGAATCGCCTGCAACCGGGGTTTCAGCCGAAATCAGGCCGCCGGCGTCGAGCTGGGAATACGCGTCCTCGCCCAAGAAGCCCTGCACGTATTCCGGCGGAACCTCGAACTTGTCCTTCTGGCCGCCCGGGTAGCGGCGCTCTTCGGTGGAATACGAGCGGAAAAACGCGCTGCGGCCTGCCGCGCGGTCGATGGCGCCCTTGTTGAGCACCACCGCGTCGTTCATGTTGAAGCCGTAGTACGAAAGGACCGCGACGACGAAGTTCTGGCCGCTCGAGCGCTTGTTGTTGCCCAAAGCGTCGTAGGGCCGCGTCGAGACGATTGGCCGCTGCGGGTAGAAAAGCACGTAGCCGCGGGTTTCGGTGCGCAGGTTGAAGTTTGCCGCGTACAGACCCAGCGACTGCTTGGTGTGCTGCGCAGCCATCAATACGCGCGGAGCCATGTTGTGCTCGAGGAACGGGATTTGGTTGCTTGCGTAGCCGAGCATGCCGATTGCGTCAATCTCGAGGTGAGTTGTCTTTGGGTTTATGTTGTCTTCCGTGAGGGCGACGGAGGCGTTCTCCTCCTCTTCGGCGTCAAGGAATTCAATGAGGCCCTTTTCCACGAAGTCCTTCCACTGCAACTCCTTTGCATTGAGCTTCTCAATGTGCTCGGGCAATACCGCGCTCTTGCCGTTTTTGACCACGATGAGGGGCCGCCGCGCCCTGCCCTCGTCCGTGTTGATGAAGACTTCACCGGTCTTGTGGTAGAACGAGGCATTGGCCTGGAGGCTCAGCTCGCCCTTGCGCCGCTTCTCGCGGATTTCCGCCACGAGCTTGTCGCCCGCGTCGTGGAAGCCGACGAACCTGCCGTTCAAAAACACCGAAGCCTTCATTGTATCACTCCCGGGGTAGGATTATCGCTAAAAAAAGTCAGGTGGCATGCATGGTCACTCCAATCTTTTTGAGCGCCGACTCGACGGGCTTTTCGTCCGCGCCGCTGGTGACCTCGCAGAACATGGCAAGGCTTTTTATCAAGCCGCAGTTGCCAGTCAAAAAGCCGTTGGCAAAGAAATTGTGGTGGTTGGTAAGCGTTGTCACGTCTCGCACGTCGCTGACCTTCACGGGCTCGATTTTTTCAATCGACTCCCAGCAAAGGCCTTCGCCGGACGCCGCATGTTCGGCAATGAATTCGGGGAACGAAGGAATCGATGACGCGGGGACATGGACTGCCGCGCGGGAGCCCATCTTCCTGCTGGAGCGCAGCCAGTCTGCGACCGAATGGCGGGGCACGGCAAGAGTGGATGCAATGACCGCAATCGGGCGGCCGTCCGCATGCAAGGCTAGCGCCTGCTGCGCAAGCAGGACGCGGCGGGAAAGAAGGCGCTGCTTGAACTCACAGTATTCTACGCCAAAACGCGCGAGCGCCTGCCTTGACTTGCAGTAGGCGAAGCCTATGGTGCCGTAGAGGGCAAGCATGCTTTCCGGCCTGGTCGAGAGCACTGCCTTGATTTTCTTGGTCGCCTTCCCGTCCCTGCGAACGGTTCCGCCGGCGATGCGGGTATATGCGATTGAAACGCCGAAATTGCCAAGCATTTTCTGGATTTGCACGACGAAGGCAACGCCGTCCTCCAGCCTTTCTTCGGTCTTGTTGAGCGAGAACGCCGGCGAAGTGAAATTGCGCCCCTTTTTCTGCATGCGCGGCCTGGTCATCTCGGAGCCGAAATAGGCGGCGAGGAACTCGCGCTGCAACAGCCTGCTGCCGGCAGTAATCCATTCGGGAACCGGCGCCTGCTTTTCCGTTTTTTCTCCGACTGGCGCGCCCAGCGCCGCGAACAATGCATACAGGGGCTTCGAATAGCATGACATCCTCGTAGTGTCGCCTTCGATTATTTGGCCGTTTGCCAGCTGCGAGCGCGCGTGGTGCACGGTAATCGCGGAAACAGCAAAGCCCAGATTTTTAACGTCGTCGGCAATGTCGTGCAGGTCCTCTTCGGTTCCCGTGAAAGTAATGGAAGCGACGGACTTGTGCGTCCTCATCGAGTAGCTCAGGCAGCCGTCGCCGAACAGGTGGCCGGCGAGCCGGGCGATGACTGCAGCGCGCTTGTCCGTTGTTTTCAGGGGCAAAAGGCGTCTTTGCACAAGCTCTTTTTTGGCGTACTCGAAATCGGATTTGGGCGGAAGGGCGGCGGCGAGTTGCTCTTCATCCAAAATGGTTTTTTCCTTGGCGGCCTCGAATGCCAGCGGCCTGCCGGGCAGGACTGCCACGCGGGAGCCAACCTGCAGGCCTTTGAGCTCAATTTTGCCCTCCGGCGCAAAGAACGGGTGGTCTGGCGTAGCAATGATGGTCCTCCCGGTTTCGCTGGTAGTAATCCGGAACGCGTCGTATTCCCTTGAATTGAATTTAATATAGCGGCCGATGCCGGATGCCGCAAGCTTCTTGCCGTTGCCCCAATCGGCGGACAAAAGGCGCTCGTTTCCCCAATGGCGTTCGTATTCGCCTATCGTCACGGAGGTTTCGTTGTCCAAGAGCACAGGCGTCTGTGGGGCAATGCAGTTGGGCCCCTCCGGCGTCTCGTTGGGGTCAAGACGGCCAAAATGCGTGCCGTGCAGGTCGCGCGCCTTGTGGTGCGGGTGCTTCTTTGCGAGCGGGGAAATCACCCTGCGCGCAAAGGCGAGGGCGGAAATGAAGTTGTAGCGGTCGACCGGCTGGCATACTCCGGTGTGGCCGCCCATCCAGTTGCCCGTCGCCATAGAATACTTCATGCGCTCGGTCAGCGCGTCCGGGCGCACGATGGTAAACAGCGTCATCTTGCGGTGGCGGATGTTGGCGCGCTCGAGCTGGTAGGCGACGTCCTTGACGAAGAACTGGAACGCGTAACGGAACAGCTCCTCCATGAGCTTGCCGCTGATTTTCAGGCGCTTGTTGGAATAATGGTCCTTGTCCTCGACCTTGCGCTTGCGGTAGGCGACGAGTATCGCGCGCTCGGTCATCCTGCACAGGTAGTACGCCTTTGCCATGCGGTCCTTTTCCTCGACTCCGATGTGGGGCAAAAGGTAGCGGTCAATGAGGAGCTCGGCGCGCTTGAGCTGGTAGTCGACCGGCTGGCCGGGCGCCGCCTTCTTGCCGATGCTCTCAAGCGCGTCCTTTCGCGTCTTGATTTCCTTGTCGGCCTCCATGTTGAGCTGCAAGTCGTTGTGGATTTCGGCGAAGTCGGAAAACGCGGCATTGACTTTCTCGGGCTTGTCCAGGCCTAGTGCCTTGAGCAGCACCGTGAACTCGACGCTCTTGTTGAAAGAAGGCATTGTGACGAAAATCCTGCCGTCGCGCTGGCGGTCTACTGTGATGCGGCCGCGGAATCCCAGCCTCGTGGAAAAAACTTTTGCCTGCACCAGGTCGTTTTCTTTTTCGCGGCTGACAAACACGCGGTTTGGCGCGAGGTCCTCGATGCTCATGAGCGCCTTTTCCGTGCCGTTGATGACGAAATACCCTCCCTGGTCCATCGGGTCCTCTCCGGCGGCAATCAGCTCGTCGCGGCCCATCTTGCTCAAATAGCACAGCTTGCTTTTCGTCATCACCGGCAGCTCGCCGATAAAGACTGTCTCGGTGCGGCCCTCGCTGCCGCTGAAATACGGCGTAATCTCGAGGAATATCGGGGAAGAATACGAGATGTCGCGCAGGCGCGCCTCCATCGGGAGGTAAATCCTGCGCGAGCCGTCGGCTTCCGTGATGCTTGGCTGGCCGACGCTTATCTTGCCGAGCTTGAGCACGAGGTTCTCGACCTGGGGCTCGATGACGCCCTGCGAGTCGACGACGACTTGCATGCCTTCGGCGACGAACTTGTCGTAGCTCTCGATGAACTGGCCGACGAGGCTGTTGCGCTGCAGATATTCCTTGGTCAGGGCAGGATAATACATGGCCTATGCTACACCCCCGTTAAGGCGTAAAATTCAGTCTCGCACGAGTCGGTAGTAAGGCTCTTCCTTCTGCGTGATTCCGGAAACGCGCATGCACTTGATGACATCCCCGGACGCGGCGTTGAGAGCCTTGGCTACGGGGTCGTCAGTGAGCATGCGCGGGAGCTGGGACTTGTCGATCCCGAACTTTTCAAGAACAAGCCTTACATCCTCCTCAGTCGCAATGGACTGCGCCGGAAGAAATACATGGGTAAAGCCTGGTTCCATCCAATCACTAATCAGAAGTGGTGCTGCCACCCCGCGGGCAAGAGAATATTTTTTAACTAAATAGGTATTTAAACCCTTTCTTCGAATTCTGACAACAACATTTGCCAAAAACCGCCAGGGCGCGCATGCCGCAACGCGAAAAACCCCGGGCAATCCTACGCCGCCGCACCGCCCATAAACCGCATAAATATAAACCTCCAGCCCGATAATTGGCGCAAGTGCTTTTTCCCAATGGACATGAAAGAGATTACCTTGGTTGCCCGCGACCGCATAGGGCTATTGGCGGACATCAGCGAAGCCCTCGCCGCCGCCGGCGTCAACATCGAGAGCGTGTCTGTTGAGACCGCAGCTCGCAGCGCAGTAGTTCGGCTCCTGGTCAAGGACGCGGCAATGGCGCGGGCCACGCTCTCCGGCAAGGGCTTCAAGGTCGCAGCCGACGACGCAATTCTCGTCAAGCTGCCCGACCGGCCCGGCGAGCTCGCCCGCATCACAAGGCGGCTTGCCCAGGACGGAATCTCGATTAGCAACGTGCTGATGGTGGGAAGGGAAAACGGCGAGACACTCTTGGCCATCACATCCTCAGACGCGGCCAAGGCCCGGCTTGTCCTCTCAAAATAGCCAGGGCTGGACGATTGTCCAGTTGTCCGAATTCGGACGCGACGGAAAACGTTTTTATTGCATGCTGCCTAGAAATGTGGAGGCAAATCTGGAGATGGAGCAACGCAAAATTGCGTTGGCAAGTGAAAAGGACGGAAGCTTGCGCCAGCCATGATTAAATAAAAATAAACTAAATGTCCGAAAACAGACAAAATCACGGAAATTCGGATACTTTATATAGAAGCGGGCGGCATAATGGCAGCAAGGGGGCAAATCCGGTGCAGCGCGCCGGCGGGGGGGTGAGGAGGATGCGTGAAATCACCATAGTGGCCAGGGACAGGGTCGGCTTATTGGCCGACATTTCCGAACTTTTGGCAACCAACGGCGTCAACGTCGACTCGCTTACCACGGAAACCGCCAATTCCACCGCGGTAGTCCGCCTGGTGGTGTCGGGGGCAGCGAAGGCCAAGGTCGTGCTCGAAACATCCGGATTCAAGGTCATGGAAAGCGACGTGCTAGTCGTGCGCCTTGCCGACAAGCCCGGGGAGCTGGCGAAAGTCGCGCGCGTGCTTTCGGAGGACAGGGTCAACATCCACAACGTGTTCATGCTCTCAAAGACCGGCGAGGAGACGCTGCTTGCGCTCAAGGTAAGCAACTACGACGCGGC
>JAZDFO010000096.1:0-3636 GCA_043807785.1 Microcaldota archaeon
CTGCCGGTAGGGGTCAAGGGTGCGGGACTCAAGACGGGGGATTCCCACCTTGCCCAGGGGCACGGCGAGGTGAACTTGAATGCCCTGGAAGGCGCTTTCCGGAACATAACCATGCGCATCACCGTGCGGAAGGACCTGAAGCCGCTCGTGGACTGGCCCTTTGCCTCCACGCCGACCAACTGGATCGCCATGGGGTTCCACACGGACCTCCTGGAGTCCTGCAAGATGGCGGTCCGCAAGGCGATCACCTTCCTGAACAAGTACTACGGGCTCGACCCGATGGAGGCCTACGCCTTCTGCAGCATGGGGGTGGATCTCCACGTGACGCAGCTCGTGGACTACACTATGGGCATTCACGCCATGATCCCCAAGACCTGTTTCGTGGGAGATCAGTATACGAAGAAGAACGGCCTGCTGCTTGTCGCGTAGGGATGCGAGGCAAAGTCTCCATCTGCCGCCTAATAAACGCCACCGGCAGCCCCTGCAATCCGACCGGGGCTGCCGGTCGTCTGTTCGGGGAGCTCAACGGGCGAGTCCCCGGTCCCCGCACTCCAGATTTTGTGGTTAAGATGGACGATGCCGGCGTTGAAACCCCATAAACTGCTATCATCAACTCCTGTCTCAACACAATATGTTGCCTCACCGATTTATTTCTTGATTTCGTAGAAAAATTTCCCCATAGTAGATCACAAACCGCCACATATGCCGATTAAAATTCCAAAGAAGTGCAATCCCTCTGCGAGAGGGTTTGTTCAACTCAGTTTTTACGTCGGCTCCGCGCCGTAAAAACTCTTAAAACGTTGGGCGGCACTTAAATCGCAACGGAGGCTGCAATGATCTGCATCGACGTCAAAACCATCGCGTCAATTATTGCTGCGGTTATTGGGCTAGGCTCGCTTGTTTACAACGTAATTCAGTTCATTGTCGCGCGCAAAGAGAGAGCCGCACTGCGCGGACTCGTGCAAGGCGACTACAACATCTACTTTAATATCGCACGACAATGCGGTCGCGCTCGCAAGGATGAATTGGATGACAAGGCTCGCCTAGAAGAAGCATGCCGTGCACTTGAAGTGATTCGCGGCTGCGCCGATGCAGGCCGAACCTCACTACTCTCGTTCTCACGAGAGCATCTGAGCTTCCTACCTTACTACGAGCACCCCGCAGAGCCAGGCAAACCGCAGCCCCCTGAAGTCGTGTTTGGCATGACCCCGGAAAGATATCGTTTTTTGCAAGAATCGAAAACGCAGAAGGCTGGCGACTCTGCAGCCCAACCAGCCGCTCAAGCGGAGCCGTTAAAGCGGCCCGCTTAGCTTGTTCGTTAGGCGTCAAGGAGCATGCCTTGGGCAACCATGTCATAAAGGCAGAAACCGGGCATGTAAACCTTTCGCCGGTTCTCTTTCACAACTACGCACGCCAGTACCTGGAGTGCCGACGTTCCTTCAAGGATGAGATCAACAGTCCGGTACCTTACTTCCTCATTTGTCGCGCGATTGAACTTGAACTCAAGGCGAAGCACTTGGAGTCAAAGCTACGACAGGAGGTCAAGAGGAAATATGGTCACAACCTCAAGAAGTCTTACGACGAGCTATCGGATAGCGAGCGAACGCTTGAGGCGTCGGAATACATTGAGTTGGTGCGTGCAAGCGAGATCTATGACATCCCGAACAAGGGCTTCGAGTACGTTTCGGTCTTCGATGCCGTCACCGGATTGAAGAACTTTCCCAATCTGGCGGTACTTGAGCGTGTTGCCGAGAAATTGATCGGAGAATGACGCCTAACCCTTCCTTCAAGCGGACCCGCCTACGGCGGTCCGCTTAAGTCAAACGTTAGGCTTTATCTTGACAAGGGAAAAATGACGTATGGAATCGATCTCGAATTGGCATATTTTTGCAGTAATAGTTTCAACGCTCGCTGCCGCCGTCACGGCATGGATGGCCTTTGAAACGCGGAGGATGGCTAAGGCCGCAAATAAAGCTCTTGAATTGGAAAGAATGCCGATATTGGGGCTCAAAGACATAAAAGTTGAAGTCTCTAACAAGAAGGCAAAAAACACTGATTCCGAAGCAGAAGGCGAATACCTGCTCACTTGGGTACGGGTTGGCTTGGAGCTATTTAATGCAGGCCGTGTTCCGGTTCGATACAAAGTGAACAACCTTTCTGTCAGCTTTGCTAATCGAGTTCCAGAATCAGAGAACTATTTATCTCGGCGTGGGCAAGTTTTGCCTGGCGGCTCAACGGTTTTCTGGCATTCTGGCATACCTTTGGAGCCGCCCGTTGAAAAATTTCCCAATAAGGGACGCATAACCGTAGATTGTGAATACTCTGATGATTCCGGCGATGATCCAAAACCATTGAGAGAGACGATTGAGTTCACTCTAAGTGGCGCAACAGCAGGTTCTCGAACAAATTGGCTTCATATAGATGACACTGAAACAGCCTAACAACAGCGTCAACTCGGACCGGCTTTTCCGCTGGCGCTTCAAAGCCGGCCGGTTACGCTGAACGATTAGCCATGCACGGCATGGCGTCGGACGGACTCGAAGGGAAATGATGATGGTCGAACGCGACTTTGACAATGCTTTGGATTGCTTACGGGTTATTTCTTTGAATGGCCCGCTTCTTGGACACATTGATCCAGATAGTGTGATCTTTCGTGGCCAATCTTCTGCTGAATATAAGCTCATTCCGCGGGCGCTTCGCCATCCGCGAGCCACTGTGCGCGAGCAATTATTATTCGAATGTAATCAGCTCGTAACGTTCCTTTCTACTGCCGACATGCAAGGGCTTCCCATACAGGATGACAGTCCCGACATGCGAAATGGGCTGATGAGTCTTCAGGAGAGGCTAAACTCAGAAAACGTAGGGACCGTCCCAGATGAATGGCCGTCGTATACGCTTTGGAGCTTGGCGGGCTTGGCGCAGCACTATGGTTTATCCACAAGGTTGCTGGACTGGACGAGAAGTCCCTTGATCGCGGCCTATTTCGCCGCTGAGGCTGCGGCACGCGCCTTGAAGTCGAACGGCTCCCCGGACAATCGCTTCGCAATTTGGATATTCCGCCACGGTGATACGACTGTTCAACCGCTCAAGAAACGACGAGAAGACAACTGGTTCCCGCCGTTTTTAAGTATTGTGACTGTTCCAACTGCGGGGATTCCGAATCTCCGTGCGCAAATGGGTCTTTTCACACTCGTCGCAAAAACACGGTCCGTACCTATTTTCACTATGAACGATCCCGAGGAAGCTGTTGAGGTTGTTAGCCTCGATGCTGTACTGAATGCCAACGGTGCGCACGTCGACGTGTTAACGAAGATAACGTTGCCTTATTCCCAGTCGCCGCGTCTCCTGCGGCTTCTTGCACGCGAAAACATATCTGGAGCGACGTTGTATCCGGGATATGGTGGTGCAGCAAAGCTTACAGAAGAACGAGCGCTATGGGATTCAGATACCGTACCATGAGCAGGGCTAACCTCTGGCTGGAGAGGGATGCGGCAAAAAGCGCGCCGCACCCCTCAGCCAAGCGTTGCACCTTTCCTTCGTTAATCTGCGATACCATCAGTCATGGCAAGTTATTGATAAGTAGGTGTAACAAATCCGGCAGCCTGAAGCCGTATTACCTTTTCAAATCAAAAAGTA
>JAZDFO010000097.1:0-15498 GCA_043807785.1 Microcaldota archaeon
ACTCCGAGGCTTTTAAATATTGCGAATCGCGCGGTCTCTCCGATTTATATTCCTTTATCGCCTAACCAATGATTATTGCGGGCCCGTAGTATAACCTGGACAGAACGGAAGCTTGCGAAGCTTTAGACCCGGGTTCAAAAAATCGCGCGCCACGACCGGATGCGAAAAGCGTCGGAGTGAACTGGCGAGCTTGAAAATCCCGGCGGGCCCGCTCTCTTTTTAGAAGAATAATCAGAATATTTTTTTCGGATGGCTAGCCTGCTTTTTCCTTGAGTAACCCTGTTTCTGCATGGACGATGAAAAGGAGAGGCAGGCGTTGGCTGGGAGAAAACCGCCTAAACGTCGTGTTTAAATAAAACGCCGCAGAAAAGCTATCGGTGAGCGGAATGAAACTTCATGTCGTTCTTGAGAAGCAGGCCGAGGGCGGGTACGTAACATACATCCCGGAACTTCCCGGCTGCCATTCCCAGGGGGAAACTCGCGCGGACGCCATTAAAAACATTCGGGAAGCCAGCGAATTATACTTGGAAGTCCTCAAGGAAAGGAAAGCGGGCGCTCTGCCAAAAGTGGAGGTCATCCCGATTCCGGGCTGAGCGCGATTGCCCAAACTGCCGGTACTCAGCGGCCCACAACTCGTCAAGCTGGCTTTGGATCGTGGTTGGTTCTTTGTCAGGCAGAAGGGAAGCCACGCAATCCTCTCCAACGGCGAAAAGCTTACCGTCATTCCACTCCACGGCCAGCGTCCCCTCAAGAAAGGCCTAACGCTTCGCATCCTAAAAGACCTCGGAATCCAAAGGGACGAGTTGAACAAACTGTAACCGGGAAACCCCTTCCATGATGCCCTGAAACGGCAAGTCGCGCCACGATGCGCCGCTTGCCTGCCGCGTCCGTTAACCGATTTAGCGCGGAAAAATCCTAGTAATACTCGCTCCCGGCGGGCCCGCTTTTCCATTTTTCGGTTGTCCAGCGGAAGCGCGGTTCCATCCGGTTAAAATATGCCCTTCGGCTTAACCTCTTGCCATGGAAATCTCGTTTTCGCGCAGGGAAATCGTCCTTGACCGCGAGGAGTTCGCCGTCGACCGCTTTGCGCGAAAGTTCGCCGCCGAATTGGACGCCCTCAAAATCCGTTACGTCTTCATTTCCGGCTACGTCGCCATCGCGTTTGGCAGGAGCAGGAGCACGGAAGACGTCGACGTCATCGTCGAGAAAATCCCGTTTTCCAAGTTCGAAACGCTTTGGCAGTCGCTTTCCCCGGATTTCGACTGCATCAACGCGCCTTCCGCCAAGGCTGCCTACGAGGAATATCTGCTCAACGGGACCGCAATCCGTTTCGCCCTCAAGGGGCAGTTCATTCCCAACGTGGAATTCAAGTTCCCCAAGGACCGGTGGGACGAACACTCTCTGGAAAACCGCGTGAAACTGGTTCTCAACGGCGCTCCCTTGTTTATCTCGCCTTTGGAGCTCCAGATTGCTTACAAGTGCTACCTCGGTTCGGATAAGGACATTGAGGATGCCGTGTACTTATTTGAGGTATTGAAGCAGCATATCGATTTGGCTTCGCTTTCGGAGTTTCTAGCCAAGTTTAATATACCGAAACAGACAATTGATAAACTGGGGGTAAAACGTGAACGCTGATTTGAAGGCATTGAAGAAAAATAAGGAACAGAATTTCAGGGAGAGGCTGGAGTTCGTCCGGCAGTACGCCGACTGGGTCAAGCGCACGCCCAACAAGGTCTGGAGCCGCCAGCTCGCCAAGATGCTCGACGGCTAGGCTCATTCTATAATTCAATCCGCCACCGCGCGTTTTAAATACGGCTTTTGTTTTCACTCTTCCATGGCCTTGGCAGTTTCCGTCCATGATGCGAGCGTCGCATATGGCAAGAACAAGGCGTTGTCGAACTGTTCCATTGAGGTCGAGCAAGGCATAGTATTCGGGCTGCTTGGGCCCAACGGCGCCGGTAAAAGCACGTTGATGAAGGCAATTTCAGGGCAGCTTGCGCTTTCATCCGGAACAGTCGAGCTTTTCGGCAGGGACCTGTTCTACAACCTCGCGCCTCTAAAGGAAATGCTCGGCATCGTGCCCCAGGATTATTCCTTTGCGCACGACTTCACGGTCGAGGAGAACCTGCGTTTCATTGCCAGGCTTTACGGACTCTCCGGCAAGAATCTGGAAAAGAAGATTGAGGGCCAGTTGGCTGATTACTTCCTGGCGCCCAAGCGCTCTTGCGTAGCAGGCACGCTTTCCGGCGGCTATAAGCGGCTGCTCAATTTCGCGCTTTCGACAATGCACGAGCCAAAGCTGCTTCTCTTGGACGAGCCCACCGTTGGCTTGGACCCGGACATGCGAGAAACCGTCTGGGGAATGGTGCGTTCGATGCGCAAAAAAGGCATGACCATGGTGCTAACGACGCATTATTTGGAGGAGGCGACGAGCCTTTGCGACCGCATCGCGATAATCTTTAAGGGCAGCATACTGGTTTTAGGCAATCCTTCCGACATCATCGAGCAGTACGGCGGAAACACTACGATTTTCCTCAACCTTTCGGCGTCACCGGCAGGAGTCGTTTCCGAAGTCGGGCGCATCCGCGGCGTGGTGTCGTGCGAGGCGCGGGGTGACGTGCTCGTCTGTTCGTGCGCCAACAAGGAAGTCGTGCGCGTCATGGCCGCCGTCAATGAAATCATAAAGCGCGAGGATTTGGCGGTCAATGCGGCGTACGTTCAGGAGGCTACTCTCGACGACGCGTTCAAGTCAATCGTTGCAAGGCAGGAGGGTGTTGCTTGACGTGAAGCTCTTTGATGTAATGAAGATGGAGGTGCGCTTCATTTCCGCGCAGGGGTTTACTTCTTTGCTCATCCTGCTCTACCCGTTCGTTCTCATGTTCGTCGTCGGCCCGGTATTTACTTCCATCGGGTCGCAGGGCGCCTTGATTGCGGTTTATTCGGAATCCGGAATCGTGATTCCTAAATTCGATACTCAGTCGGTTGAGATGGTCTACTCTCAAGACGATCTCGTCCACGAAGTGCTTTCCGGCAGGGCGGTTCTCGGAGTCAGCATAGTAAAAGACGCATCAGGCCGAAGCCACATGTACTCTTATTTCGAGCCGACCAAGGAAATCGTCGCAAACGCGCTTGCATTGCAGCTTCAGGGCAAGCTCTCGGATGTTTCCGCCAACCTCGTCGAGACCAACCTCGTGTCGATTTGGCAGGACATGAGGACGATTTCTTCCGATATCGATTCCAAGCTCGCAAGTATCCCCAAGCTGCGCGCTTCCCTGGGCGATAGCAGGCGCAAGATGCAGGAGCTGGGCACGAGCCTTGAATCCCAGCGCCCGGACCAGACGCGTGACTCGCTGGTCCAGATGCAGTCGGATTCGAATTCCATGCTCGCTTCCATCAACGAAATGCAGGGCAGGCTTTCCTCCTGGGAGGGTTCGATTGGCCAGTTCAACTCGTACGATTCAAGGCTCGCCGGATACGATGTGCAACTGGCATCGACGCATGCCAAGCTCTCGGGGCTGCGCGACAAGCTGTACTCATGGGACACGCGCATCGTTGCGAGAATCTCGCAGCTGGACTCCGCCTACAATACCCTTAGCACTTACCGCGACATGGTGCGGTCGCTTTTGACTGGCTGTTCCGGGGCACAATGCAGCTCGCTTTCCCAAATCGACGCGGGCATGACCGATTCAATGAACCAAATCAGTTCTGCGCGGTCCGAGCTTGCCTCGCTGCGCAGCGACATTTCCGCCGCACAGTCCGACATTTCAAATGCCCTATCGGAGATTGCCGCAGCGAGGTCGGACATCTCTTCGGCCCGCGCGCAGATGGCCTCGACGTCGGCGTCCGCGCGCAACGATGCTGCAAGCGCCCGCGCCAGCCTCAACGACGCTTCAAATCGTCTTTCGTCTGTGTCATCGCGGATTGCGCAGGCCATCAACAAGCTAGATTCCTCGACCGCGCTTTCGTCTTCGATAACAGATTACCTTTCAAGATCCGCCTCCGAGCTCGACTCCCTGCTCACTGAACTTGACAGCACCGAGTCGCTGCTGTTGAACGCAAAGCGCAACATCGGCTCGTTTACTGCCAACGACCCGCGCGCGTACATCCCCCTAAAGTTCGAGCCATCGACGCAACGAAAGCAGCTTCGCTCGATTGACGCGATATTCCCGGCCCTGCTGGCGCTGGTGTCAATGCTAAGCTGCCTGCTCCTCCCGCCAATGATGGCCGTCAAGCAGAAGTCGCAGGGATTGCGGATGAGGATGAGGCTGTCTTACGCCAACCCGTCTACCCTCATTTTCGGCAGGTTCCTCGGCGACTACGCAATCGGGCTGGTCCAAGTGCTGGTAGTGACCCTCGTTGGCAGCATGGTCTTTGGCATTAACCTTGGCACGAACTATCTTGCCCTTGCAGGGGCGATTTTGCTTGCGCCTGCCGTGTTCACGGCAATGGGCACGCTTCTGGCGTCGTTTGTGTCCAACGAGGGCAGTGCCGTGCTTTCCTCGCTGCTGGTGAGCATGCCGATGCTATTCCTAAGCGGCATTCTGCTTCCGCTCGAGCAGATACAGGGTTCGTTCCGCACTGCGGCCGAATTGCTGCCGCTCTATAATGTCGTGGAGATGCTCTCGAAGGTCACCATCCGAGATTCGGCACAGTATGCCAGCGCGAACTTCCAGCTCGCTGCAATCTATCTTGCAGGGTTTTTGGCGCTGGCGTACCTGTTCTGGCGCAACAAGGAATAGTCAAAAAACAATCCGCCAGTGGGGGTGCGCTTCAGAGTATCTTTGCCGTGCCGTACAAGTGCCAGCGGTTGTTTGCGCGGCGCATTACGGCGAGGGTTTCGCCTGCGTTGGCGCAGACCGGCTTTTTGAGCTTGAGCATGTAGTTCTTTTTCTTGCGCTCGGTGACGAAGCCGACGGTGGTGTTCGTGCCGATTCCGAGCACGAGGGGCTCGTTGATGCCTGGCGCGGCGGAAAACACTTCGACCGTGCGCTTGAGGGCCGTGATTTCGACGTCTATTTCAGTCCGGTTTGGCGCAAGCGTTCCTGCCTTTCCTACCGTGTTTCCGACAAGCGCGTTGGCGCGCGTGAGCGCGGGGTCTAGCGCGGTTGCAACCGCGATAAGGCCGCCCGGGCCGGCGCTTTGCAGCTTGTCCTTGTCGGCGTGCAATGCCGTGACCTTTGTTTTCAGCCTCTCGTATTCCTCGCGGTCCTTCTTTTTCTTGAGCAGCCCGGGCGCAATCTCGATTTCGTCGCCGACCGCGATTTCACCAAATACGATGCTTCCGCCGACGACTCCGCCCACGATTTTGGCAATTGCGCTGCCGGGCTTGTTGACGTCGAAGCTGCGCGCGACGAGCATCCGCAGCGGTTCGCCGGTCTTGCGCTGTGGTGTCGGGATGTGCTCCTGCAGCGCGGAAATGAGCGCGCTTATGGCCTTGGGGGAGTTGATTGAAGTCGGGATTATTGGCGCATCCTCGTACGCGCTTCCTTGCAGGAACGCCCGGATGCTTTCGTAGTTTTCCGCCGCCTTGGCCTTCTCAATCAGGTCGATTTTCGTCTGCGCGACGACGACTTTCCTGATTCCCGCGGCCTCCAGTACGGCCAAGTGCTCGATTGTCTGGGGCTGGGGGCACTTCTCGTTTGCGGCTATGACGAAAAGCGCGCCGTCCATGATGCTGCTTGCCGCGATGACCGTTGCCATGAGGGTTTCGTGGCCGGGCGAGTCGATGAATGAAATGCGCCTCTCTGCCGTCGCCTCGCCTCCGCAGTGCGGGCATTTGGCTGTGCTCGAATAGTTGAACGGCTCGGGGCACTTGGCGCACTTGTAGAAGGTCACGTCGGCGAACCCGAGCTGTATCGTGATGCCGCGCTTTTGCTCTTCGGAGTGCGTGTCAGTCCACTTGCCGGTAATCGCCGACACAAGCGTGGTCTTGCCGTGGTCGACGTGCCCGATGGTCCCGATGTTTACCGTAGCCTGCGGCATCAAAATACTACCCCGAATTCAAATAAGCGCACATACTGCTAGCAATACAGCGGTAATTGTTATGCTGACAATGCTTTTTAACCCAGCCACCGCCCGGAGTTTATCCTGCGAATGAACCGTGGTTGTGAGGCTACGCTGCCGCTATCGGAGGATAATAAAAGCCCGTTGGCGTAGTTTTTTGCATGGAAATCCGGTGTTGTGGCAAACTGGTATGGCATGTGCTGTTTGTTGGAGCCTTGCTTGCCTTTCCCGCCTCTGCCGCGCCATATATTTCAAGCGTCAGCGGCGCTCTCTCGCAGGGGCAGAGCGTCACGATTTCCGGAAGCGGGTTTGGCGCCAAGCCGTCTGCCGCGCCATACATCTGGGATCCGATGGACACGTCGTTGAGCAGTTCTTGGGCATCCGTCAATGATTTGACCCTTCAGTCTACCGACGCGCGGAGCCCCTACTCGGCGGGTCACGGCTACGTGAATATGGACAATTATGACCATGCCCAAGGCAATGTCCAGGCCTCCAACAACTTCGTCAACGACACTTGGTTTGCGCAGTATTGGGTGTACTTCGGCAACGATTTCGACTTCGGCGCGATTGACCACCCTTTCCTTGCGAACATAAAGATATTCCGGTTGTGGAGCCCAGGCTCTTCCCCCGACAATTTCTGCGTCGCCTTCACGGGATACGACAATGCTTTCGCGTGGACAAGTTACGTCCCGGGCGGCTATGAAATCGCCAGCACAGTGTCTGGCGCAAGGAACATGCTGGCGTTGGGGCAATGGCACCTGCTCCAGTTCGCCTACAAGGAAAATTCCGGCCTGCTCGTGGGCGACGGCCAGTTCCAGATGTGGGTCGATGGAAGGCGCGTCGTGTCCAGGGCTGACCTGGTGACCCGGGGGGCTTTTACTGCTCTCAAGCGGCCGCTGGTAATCGGTTGGGATGCGGTGTGGGGCGGGACACCCGCTTACGCGCCCAATACTTACCGGATGGATGACATTTACCTTGACACGTCTTGGGCGCGCGTGGAGATTGGCAACGCGAATACCTACGACGCCAGCACTCACCGCGAGATCCAGCTACCGCAAAACACTTGGAACGACAACGCCATCCAGTTCAAGGCGAACCTCGGGTCGTTCAAGAGTTCGGACAGTCTCTGGCTGTATGTGTCGGACGCAAACGGCGTAGTCAACCCAACCGGGTTTCCGATAACCGCCCCTGACCTGCCGTCTTCCTTCTGCAACGGCGACGGGCAGGTGAATTCCGGCGAAGAGTGCGATGGGAACAACCTAGCCGGCAGTACGTGCGCAAGCTTCGGATTTGACGGCGGCACCCTCGGATGCAACCCGCCAGGCTCCGCCAATGAATGCATGTATAATGAGGCTGCCTGTACGCCAACGAATTCAGTCGTCGTCGACAATCGGGATGCGAGCCATGCCCGCCAATACAGCGGCGGCGATCCCAACATTTGGCAAACCTTCTTTAGCGCCGAATCCTTCAATGCCAGCTACACGGTAGGCGCGTACTCTGGCTGGACCGGCGGGTATTGGTTTGAGCTTTTTTCTCCCCTGACTCCCGGCAGGTACGATGCGCAGGTGAGGTGGTATTCGCACAGCCCGCTTTATCCGGCGCCGGCGGATTACGAGGTGCATTATGCCGCAGCCCAGCCCGCAGTCGTTTCGGTAAACCAGCAGACCGGCGGCGGCGAGTGGCACAGCCTCGGGTCTTTTGATTTCGGCAACGAGGGGGCCATCCGCCTTCGCCACGGCATTGTCGAGAATCTGACTATTGATGCCATCCGTTTCGTTCCATTGGAAGGCCAGTCGCCTTCTCCAAGCCCGTCTCCCAGCCCTTCGCCCTCTCCGTCGTCTTCTCCGAGCGCTTCGCCTAGCCCTTCTCCCTCCGTTTTGCCATCTCCTTCCCCCAGCCCTTCGGCTAGTCCTTCACCTAGCCCGTCGCCTTCCCCCTCGCCGTATCCTTCGCCGAGTCCTTCCCCGCAGGCGTGTTCTCCCGATAATTCCACTGCAAACTGCACTTCCGGCGGCTGCAACGGCACGCAGTCGTGCACGAATTCCACTTGGGGTGCTTGCGTGAAATTTGATTTGTGCTGCGGCGTTTCCTGCGACGACGCCAATTCCTGCACGACGGACTCTTGCTCCGCGGGAACCTGCTCACATACCAATACCTGTCCATCCAACACCGGCGGGCCTACCGGCGGTTATACTGGAGGTTCAACCGGCGGTGGCTTCCCGCAGGCGACGGCGACGCCTTCAAGGCAGGCAAACGCGACGGCAACCGTGAGCTCTTCTCCAACGCCTGCGCCGGTGCGTTTCGTTGAAGTGCCGCAGACTAACGAGGAGATAGAAGCCGCGCTGCTGGAACTGCCGCCTGATGACGCTGAGAGCATTGAGGCCAGGCAAATCATCGCGCAGGCAAAACAGCTTGAGTCGCAGGGAAAGTTCGAGGCTGCCAAGGCGTTGTGGGCCAAGGCCAAGGAAAAGGTCGCCGGCCTGCTGGCAAAAGCAAGAGCGAACAAGGCAAGCTATAATTATTGGGTTGCGGGACTCGCTGCCCTAGTGCTCGTCGGCGGCGCGGTGTACTATTCTTCGACGCTGCGGGGGCAAAAACCGCCAACCCTGCCCGTCCCGCCTGTGGCTCCCTAGCCGGCAAAAAAGCCTGCACGACGGGGTTATCTTTGTTATCCATTGACAATAGTTAATAACCTGATTTTTTATCCATCCTCAATGGAAACTCTTTGCGGACCTGCCGTCCCGTGCATTACGCCCGGATTACCCTTGCCACGTCCGCGGCTTCCCGGCTTGGTGCGGTTTTGAACATGCCTGCGGGCATCTTGAGCTGGAGGATGCACCGCAGCGCGCCCTTGCCGTCGAATGCCGCGACCGCGTCCCCGATTTGGGCGCCCGCGTCGATTTGCACGAAATCCGCTGCCAGGGGCTTGACTCCGTTGAGCGCCTTTTTCAGCGCATTTTCGGTAAGGACGGCCCTGGGCATTGCCTTGGCAGCCACTTCGTCAATCAGATGCACCGCCGTCTTGAGCCTGCTTTCGTCGCCTTTTTCCTTCCACAGCCAGTAATAGTCGGAAAGCTGTTGCAGTGTGATGGCGCTGGCTTCTTGAAACGATGACGCCTTGGTGCGCCGCAGTTCCGCCATTTCCGTCTTGACGCCGAGGATTTCGCCGACGTCGTAGACGATCTTGCGGATGTAGGTGCCGGCCTCGGTTTCGCAGTCAAAGAGGACCAGCCTGCCGTCGGTTTCGAGAATGTCGAGTGAATAGACTTCGCGTACGCGCAGCCGCTTGGCAACTGCGCTTTCTTTCGGCGGCGTCTGGAATATTTTTCCCCGGAAATGCGAGAATGCCTCATCCAGTTCCTCCCGCGGGACCTGTTTTTCGGTGCGCATTACGCAAGTGTATTTCTTGCGCGATTTCATGAGGTATCCGGAGAGCTTGCACGAGTTTTCCAGCAGCACTACCAGCACGCCGCTCACGTTTTGGTCCAGGGTTCCGGTGTGTCCTGTGCGTTGGAGGTGCAGTATGTTGCGTGCGAATGCAGCGACTTCGTGGGACGACGGGCCGCATGGCTTGTCGATGCACACTACGCCGTAGCGGAGTAGTTCTTCCATGCCGCCGGACGCGGTATTGTCTGGCATAAGACTTCGGGGGTTTAAGGCAGCGGCTCGAGGTGTGAAACGTTGCACCGCTTTGCCTTGCCTTTTTCGCCCTTGACTTCGACGAAGTTGGCGTCAATGTTCTTCGTGATTTCGAAGGTCTTGCCAGCTGACCTTCCTTTCGTCTTAATGCACTTCATTCCGACTTGCAATGCTCCCATCCGAGTTTCACCTGCGCACAGAACGCTTGAATTTCCTTCTTATTACGGCAATAATCTTATTATATGCCTCGCTTTGGGCCGCCGGCTTTCGCATATTGAGCGCCTTGGCCGCCCCGGCAATAACGGCGGCGGCATGGCTCGCATCCAGCGCGGCTGTATTGATGACCAAGTCTGCGGCGGACAAGTCTGTCACGTCGATTCCGTAGATTTTCCTGTATTGCGCGGCGTCATTGCGGTCGCGCGCTGTAGTCTCTTTGAGCGCCTGCGAAAACGGCTTGCCTTCCCGCTGGGCAATCCTTTGCGCCCGGACCTTTAGCGGCGCTGCCAGCCATACCTTCAGCTGCGCGTGCGGCATGAGCCATATTGCGAGCCTGCTGGAGAGGATGACTCCGTCGCGCGCGGCAAGCTTTGCCTGCTTGAGGTCGAGAAGGAGGTCGAGCTTGCTGTCTTCTTTGCGCATCCGCATTGCTTGCTCGAATGGGAGCCCGAGGTCCCTAGCGAGGCTGCGCATGGTGTAGTTTACTGGCGTGAGCTTGAGTGCCTTGGCGGCTTTCGCCGAAACCGTCGTGTTTCCGCAGCCGGAGAGGCCAGAGACCGCTATGCGCATTGTTGCATTCACTTGAGCATGCCGATGTACTTGAGGTGGACTACCCCGATTTCCTCCTTGGTCAGGGCACCGGACTGCAGCCGCAGCTTTTCCTTGAGGATTTGCGCCACGCAGGCATGGCAGAGCACGCCGCCGAACACGCGCTCGGGCCGCTTTTCGGTCCTGGCGAGCTTGCGCATTCCCACTGTGGAGCGGTTTGGGACGGCGAAAAGCTTGGTGCCGCAGATTGCGCACTTTGCCTTGCCAGGCTTTTTGGGCTTGTATATTACTCCTTGGCGCCCTCCCGGCGTCCTGCGGAGGGTTTTCTTGCTTGCCCGGAATCTTGGCGCGACCATTATTCTCTATCACCGGTTTATTCGGGTATTTTCATGTTTTTTCAGAGTCTTTTAGCAGTTTTCCGGAGACAAACTCTATAACGCTTCCGGTGATGAGGGACGAGAGGATGAACAGGCCGCGCGAGCCGTAGGTGCTTGTGGAAAGGAGGTTTAGGGCGAAGAGTTCCGAGCCGGTGAGGTGCAGCGAGACCGGCAGGCGTATGTCGAATCCGGGGAAGGCGTTGCCAATCGCCCAGATGAACACAAAGAATGCCGGGAGTATGAAAATCATGCTCTTGAACGGCAGGAACATGGACTCCTGCACGTCCTTCATGAACTCCTTTTCCTGCTCTTTTAGGCGGTCGAGGCCGGCCTGGTCATTTTTCTTGATGGCCTCGTTGGTGCGCTTTTGGTACTCGTTGGTCCTTTTCTGCAATGCAATCCTTTTTTTCGTGATGCCCATGACGCGGTTTATGAGGCTGGTGAGCACTGAGAACGCCGCAGCAGTCAAAAATATTGCCAGAGCCGCGCCGACTGCAGTATCCATTTTGCCAAAGCACCTTCTTCTCTATTTGACGAACTTGTTGAGGACGGGGTAGAGCTCGAACACCTGCTGCCTTGCCAGGTCCTCGTAGAACCGGTACAGGATGCCTACGGTTAGCAGGATTCCGGTGCCGGTGCCCAGCGCGCCGGTGATGTCCGCAAACCACGCCAGCAGGCCGACGAAAATGCTTCCCAGCACCGTGATCACTGGGATGTAGCGCTGCAGTATCCTTTCGGTCACGCGGGGGTCCTGGCGGAATCCCGGAATCTGCATGCCGGTCTTCTCGAGCTGTTTTGCAACTTCGCTGGCGCCCATTCCCGTGCTTTCAATCCAGAACCAGCCGAACACTACGCACAGCAGCACCAGCGCGATGCCGTAAACGAGGATGTGCAGGATTTCGCGCGGCGTGCTGATGAGGCTGATGTAAGTTGGGTAGCCTCCGGTTAACAGGAGCGGGGACGGAAGCGCGGTGGTATAATAGAGCAGCCCGTCGACCGGCTGGTTGTTCTGGTAAGTGCCCAGCGTGTTGATGCCAGCGTTGCTCAAGAATAGCCCGAACACTTGCATGTTGAGGAGGACCGCCGAGGCCAGGATTACCGGGATGTTGCTCACGTAAAGGAATTTTATTGGGTACCGTGCGCCCAATCCCCTTGCCCCGCCGTACGCCAGCGGGAGCTCTATCTTCATGCCTTCGGCATACACGGTAATGGCGAAAACGATGATGGTGAAAAATATCGGCATCAACGCCCAAAACGCGCTTGCTACATTGGCGTTGGCGAGCTCGAAGATTGCCTGAGGGATCAGCCCGGCAACTGCCGTGCCCGTGGTTGCGACGCTAAAGGCGCCGATGAACACCGCTTGCGAGACTCCCGCGGCAATGAAAAGCGAGATTCCCGAGCCGATGCCGTACTTCTGCGCGATTTCGTCCAAATACAGCAGGAAGATGGACCCCATCGTGAGCTGGAACATGACCGCCAGCTGCAGCGGCGTGATGAATCCCATGATGGCGTTTGCCGCAAAAAGCGCGGGGGTTGACGCGTCGGTTGCGACGACAATGGACTTGGAGTAAATGAAGCCCTCAAGCAGGCTGAGCGCGATTGCCAGCAGCTTCTGGATGCCCTGGAAGAGCTTCTTGTTCTCCTGCTGCGACAAGTCGAGGTTGATGAGCTTTGCGCCGACTGCGAGCTGGAGGAAGATGCTCGCGAGCACGATTGGCCCGATTCCCGTGGTAATGAGCGTGCCGGTCCTGCTGCCGAGCAGTATTTCAAGGCGCTCGAATCCCGCCATGCGCGACATTTCAAGCCCGATGGGGTAAATCTGCCCCATGATGAAGAAAATGATTAGGACTGCGGCGGTCCACATCAGCTTTTCTTTCAGCGCCACGGCCTTGGCCGGGTTTTTCACTTCCGGCAGGTTGTCGATTAACGGTTTGAGCGCCTTAAGCATTGCATCAGCCTCCGATTTCTATCCGCACGCCGCTTTTAAACCTTCTCCCTGCAAATCCCGCTTTCCGTGCGGCCTATTGCGAGGATAGCGCCGTACCTTGGGCCTTCTCTATGCGTTCCTTCGCCCCTTTCGAAAACGAGTTGGCTTTTATGTTGGCCTTGTACGGAAATTCCCCGTTCCCGAGGACCTTGACCTGGCGCCCCTTGCGCGTCAAGTCGATGTTGTACGCCCCGTTTTCCTCCTTGTGCCTGCCTTTCGCGATTTCGCGGGCGAGCTTGTTGAGCTGGAATGCCGCGATTTTCTTCCTCGTGGGGTTGACAAAGCCGGGCGCGGTCTGCGTGGTCCCCTCGAACTTTATCGTGTGGAGCCACTTGTGCTTGTGGTAGCCCGCGCGCCCCACGCCTCCGCGCACGCCCTTGCCGCGGCGGTTCTTCTTGTTGCCCCCGCCGAAAGTGCGGTTGCCGTACTGCTTTCTCTTCGCCGTCTTGATCCTCCGTGCCATATTTGCAAACACCACTATTGTCTATACTCTATACGCGCCTTGAAACCCCTGCTATCAAACAATGAGCATGAGGAGAAACAATGAGCACGAGAAAATTTTTAAATGCCTTGCGCAGGCTGCCGATAGCCACCAATAGCCTTTTATTTGCCCCGACAGAACGGTTGTTGGATATCGACATGAAGCCAAAGCACTTGGAGAAAAACTTCCGGGCTGCAACTCGGCACCTGCGCTTTGCCCGGGCCTTCCACGACCCTGCCGATTACGAAAAAGCGGCGGTCTGGGCGTTCACTGCCGAGGATACAGTATTGAGCTCACAGGCGCTTGGCGAGCTTGCAGAGCGCGAGGGCTTTGCCTCCAACGCGCTGGCTGCAAAAATCGCAGTCGATTCGCTTGCGCACGTGCGCCTGCACGACATCCTGCGCTACATGAAGTCATCGCCGGTTTTCCGCCGCGCCCGCAAGATTGTGGCATTGCGCTCCAGGAAAGTGCATCCCGCCGAGGCAAGGCTTTTGCGCGAGGCAGTCGCGCTTGAGTCCCAAAGCGTCCTTGCCCGCTATGTCACGCCGCCGCGCGCGCACGCTTTGGCGACTGTCTTGGGCGAGAACTGGGGCGTCACCCTGCAGGGACTCGGAATCATCTGACGGCTAACCCGCCACATCGATATCCTTTAAATTGCCTCCTGCGTATTGCCATTCGGCGCAGCGCACAACCGGTTCGAATCGGTTGCCGTTTGGTCAAAGGGCGCGCATGGCTTTTCCCCGGGTGGTTTGTGGATGAAATTAAGCGTCGTCTCTCACGGCTACAAGTTTTCCTCCGATGCCGCGGTTTTCGGCCTTTTCGAGGGCGAGCGGGCGCACGGCGAGCTGGCAAAAATCGATTCCGCGTTGGGCGGAGCGCTTGCACGGGTGCTGGACTCGAAAGAGTTTTCCGGCAAAACCCTTCAAATGAGTGTTGTCCACGCCAGCCCCGCATCCAGGCTTGGCTTCGGCCGCATCATGCTCATCGGGCTGGGCAAGAAAGCCGACATCAGCAACGAAGTGCTGCGGGATGCAACCGGCAAGTCTGCAGTAGCCCTCCGCGAGCGCGGCGCCAAGTCGGTTGCCTCGTTCATCCTCGACGGCGTTTCCACCAGCAGCGAGCAGCATGCGGCCGCTGTTGCCGAGGCTGCAGTGCTTTCCCAGTACCGTTTCGACAAGTACAAGACCGTCAAGGAGGACTGCAGCGAGCTGGCAGAATTTTTCATCGTGGTGTCTGCCGTCAACGAGAAGAAAATGGCTGCGGCTGTGAAGGCTTCCGAGGCCGTCGCCAACGCGGTGAATCACGTGCGTGCGGTCCTCAACGAGCCGGCCAACGTAATCACCCCCAGGTCGCTTGCCGCTGCGGCGAAGGAAATGGCCAGGCAGCGCGGCATCAAGTGCAAGGTCCTCGAGGAGGCGGACATGAAGAAGCTCGGCATGAACTCCCTGCTCTCCGTTTCGCGCGGGAGCCGCGAGCCGCCGACTTTCACCGTGCTGGAATACGAGGGCAGGCACAATGCAAGGCCGATTGTCATTGTCGGCAAGGGCGTAACATTCGACAGCGGCGGGATTTCCATCAAGCCGTCGAAGGAAATGGACCGCATGAAGTTCGACAAGTCCGGCGCAGTTGCGGTGATGGGCATCATGCAGGCTGCGGCAGACCTCAAGCTCCCGGTCCACCTCATCGGCTTGATGCCGGCGAGCGAGAACCTGCCCGGCGGCAATGCCAGCAAGCCCGGCGACATCGTCAAGGCAATGAACGGCAAGACAATCGAGATACTCAATACCGACGCCGAGGGCCGCCTCATGCTCGCCGACGCGCTCTCTTACGCGCAGCAGTACAAGCCTTCGGCAGTAATCGACCTGGCGACCCTCACCGGCGCGGTTGTAGTTGCGCTTGGCGACAAGGCCGCCGGAGTATTGGGCAACGACGAGGCTCTCATCTCAAAGCTGCGCAAGGCAGGCGACGCGTGCGGCGAGAGGCTTTGGCAGCTCCCGCTTTGGAAGGAATACGACGAGGACGTGAAAAGCGATTGGGCGGATGTCAAAAACATCGGCGCCAACGGCGCTGCAGGCACGATTTCCGGCGCGGCTTTCCTCAAGAAATTCGCAGGCGACGCTCCTTGGGCGCATCTCGACATCGCGGGAGTGGCGTGGACGGACAAGGACAAGCCTTATCTGGTCAAGGGCGCCACAGGCTTTGGCGTGAGGCTCGTCGTGCAATACCTGCGCGAGTCAAGGTAGCGG
>JAZDFO010000098.1:0-5788 GCA_043807785.1 Microcaldota archaeon
TGAGCTTGCCGTCGGGGATTAGCTCGACGAACGAGAGGATGTTCGACAGCAGGATTTCGAACTTTTCCTCGCCAAAACTGTATTTGCCGAGCAGGTATTTCCTGTATTTCAAGTATTCAGAGGCAATGAATTTCGGGGCGCAGAGGCTCAAGTCGGGGTTGAAAAGGAGCCTGCGCGTCAATCCTTCCTTAAGCAGCGCGGCAAAGAGGATGTTGGCGTCAATTACGGCTTTCATCCAGGAGCGCCTTTGCATGCCGCCTTGCAGCCGCGTTCACTTTTTCCGTAAGGGCTTCAACATCCCCTAGTGTCAGCCTGCTTCCCGCAGCAAGCTCTTCGGTGAGTTCCAGCGCTTGGAGCTTGTCGGATATCACCGTCCGCACTGCGCTTGACCAGCGGATGTCTTTGTGCCGGTCCATCTGCTTTTTGAGGTCATCCGGCACGAACAAGGTAATGTTAGCCATTTTATCACGGATGCATAGCTGTGTAATCACATATAAATACATGTGGGTTTGGCAGCTTCCGCAGCCTTGCGCCTTTCAGAATCCGGCAATCTTGGCCGCCAGCAGCGCCAGGCCACCGAAGTGGATAATCCTGGCCGCAAGGAGGCAAATCGCGTATTTCTTGAAGTCCATCTCGGAAAAGCCGGCAACAAATGTCAGCGGGTCGATGATTGGCGAGGCCGGCACGACGCCGAAGAGTATGATTGCCAGGCCGCCGTACTTGTCCGACCAGCGCTTGGCGTCGGCGATGCTTTGCGGCCCGAGCTTTCGCACGACCCATTTTTCGCTGAGGTAGCGCGCCAAAACGTAGTTGACTACGCCGGCAATCCACGAGGCTGCGACGGCGATGGCGACTACCGTTGTCGCGTTCGCGCTGAGCGACACGGCGGAGACAAACCACGCGTCGGTGGGAAACGGCAACAGCGTGCTTCCCAAGAATACTATCACGAACGTTCCAACCAGCCCCCATTCCCCGGCTTTTTTCTCTATTGCCGCAAAGGCGTCGGGGAAGGCCAGGCTTGCCGCCTTCATTGCAATGAGCAAAACCAGGAGAAGCCCAAGGCCCAATAATATTCCTTTAGCCATTTTCGCCGCGTCCGTGCCTTCTAGGTGCTTTTGCACCGGCTTTCGTCTGGCTGCCATGCACACCCTAACTTGCCGCGCATTTATAACCGATTCCCATGGGGGGTTGAGTTCAACCCACGGTTTTTAAACATTGTATGCCCTACGAATGGAAGAAACGTTAAACTGGGGTGTGTTTGGGATATGGATGAGCATTTGCACCACGTCGGCAAGTCCGACGGGTCGTATGTGATCGCGGCAAGCTTCGTGCTCGCCGCGATAATCGTGAGCGCTTCGGTAATCTACGCCTTCAACGGCGTGAATTCCAACCTCGCGCAGATTTCAACAGGCATGGCCGACATCAAGGCCGGCATAGCCAACATCAAGATAAACCCGGCGCCTGCCGCGCTTGCTGGCGCCACTCCGACTCCGGCAGCTGCAGCGCCTACGGCTCCGGCGGCACAGCCCGGAGGCAAGATTTCATTGGCGGGCGCGGCGGCAAAGGGCTCGGACCAGGCAAAGGTCTACCTGGTGGAATACAGCGACTTTCAATGCCCGTTTTGCGGAAGGCACGTGACGCAGACGGAAGGCGATATTGTCAAGAACTACGTCGACACCGGCAAGGTCCGGCTGCTTTTCAAGGAATTCCCGCTAGACCAGATCCACCCCAACGCCCGCCCGGCCGCGAACGCGTTTGAATGCGCTCGCGACCAGAACGAGACTGCGGCGTGGGCGCTGCATGCCAAGATGTTCGTCAACCAGGAGACGCTTTCCGGCGCCAACCTAAAGGCGTGGGCCAAGGAAGCAGGTCTTGATTCGGCGAAGTTCGACCCGTGCCTCAATTCGAGCGCCAAGAATTCGGTAATAGACGCGCAGCAGGCGGAGGGAAGCGCCAACGGCATATCCGGGACCCCTGGTTTCCTCATCACGGATGCAGCGGGCAACGTGCTCGACCGCATTTCCGGCGCGTACCCGTTTGCGGCCTTCCAGCAGAAGCTTGACGCCGCACTCGCGGCATAATGCCCCCTGCCCTTTTTTTATTTTTTTCCTTTCTTTTTTTTGTTTTCCATTTTTTCCCTGCCTTCGGGCTACCTTTTTTTCCTCATTCCCGTTCGTGCCCTTTGAGCCAAAGTCCCGGTTTGAAGCGTTATAGCGGCTAAGAAAAATAATGGCACATTTTCCAGTAGAGCCGCTATAATGAGAATAAGGCAACAAATGTTCCAATACTTGCCTTATTCGCTATTAGTATATCGAACTAGCTTAAAACTTAGCGAATAAGCCTATTCTGATATCGTTGGAGCCTTCCGAACAACTGCTGTTATGCTTCCATTACGCCTGCAGTGAGGTAACGCCTTGGCGGTTTTCAAGGCAAACCCTTTAGCGCAAAACTGTCAAACTCGCCACGACGGCACACAATCAAGACGGTCATCGGTAGTCTTTCGGGCAGTTCCTTCTGCAGAAAGGCATTTTAACCGCGTTTGCCAAATTAATCGTGTTCTTTGGATTCAGTAATTTTTCCTGGTGATTTGAAATGGGCAAGAAATATATTGTTAAGTACGACCGCGAGGGGTGCATCGGCGCCGCAGCCTGCGTGGCAGCCGACCCAAAGGACTGGGTTTTGTCAAACGAGGACGCCAAGGCCGACCTCGCTTCAAGCGCGAAGGACGAGGCGACGGGAATGTTCGTGCGCGAGATTGACGGGGCGGATTTTGCCGCCAACAAGCTCGCCGCACAAGGCTGTCCGGTCAAGGTCATCAAGATTTACGACAAGGACTCCGGCGCGCAAGTGGTTTAGAACTACTCATATCCGCCCTTTCTATATTGGCGTGTTCTTACTCGGATAGCAGAGTGAACTGTTGAAATTCACTAGCCCTAGCGGGCAGCACCATATTCCTGTTTCTGTTGATTGGTTGACAATAATTTGATAGTCTTTTGCCGGTTGGGGCAAGCCTTTGCATAGAGCATCAGCGGCAGATGAAACCCCGCCGGGTAAAGCCGAGTTTGTCGAAAAATCGCTAGCCCTATAGAAGAAGGCAATCACTATCAGGAACAGGAGGATAACGATTCCAAAAAGTAGGTTTATCCAAGTTATCCTGTATTTTCCGAAGCTTGCCATCCTCGTCTCAGTTTCCGGTTTTCTGCTGCTGCCCGTTCCCTACCGCATGCCTTTCTTCTTCGCGAATTTCGAGTACGCCAGCACTCCGGCAAGCGCGACTACGACAATTATTGCGATTGAGAGCAAGCTGTCCTTCGAGTTGGCCGTGCTTCCCGCCGTGCCCGCCTGGGACTTGGAAAGCATGCCCTGCAGCAGGCTTTTGGCCTCCAGCGCCTTTGCCGACGCTTGTGCGTAATTGCCCTGGTCGAAGAGCTTGCGGGAAGTGTCGATGAGCTGTCCTGCCACGGCAGTGTCCAGGCCGGCATCCTTTGCCTGCGCCAAAAGCGAGTTGGCTGCGCTGATTGCGCCTGCTGCGTCGTTTGCCTCCTTGCCTAGCCCGAACCCACTGGGCGCAGGTGTCGGCGTCGGCGTTTCAGTAACCCGGATTGTGGTAATGGTTGCCGTTGGCGCAGTCGTTGCCTGGATTGTAGCGTCGTAGGGGTTGTTCGCCGGCGGGGTGGCAGTGCCTTGGCCTTGGGAAGTGCCGCTGCCCGTGCCTGTTGTGGTTGCCGTCGCAGTAGGCGTCGCGGTTGCCGCCGCCGAAACGGTGATTAGCGAGGTAAACGCGTTTGCAGTGCTGCCCAGCTGGAAGCTGATGCTCTTGCTGCCCGCGGAGGTGGCGTTTATCGCCCAGGAGAGGGTCTTGCTCGAGCCGGCGCTGACCGTAGTCGTTCCGCTGGACGGGTCGCCGTTGGTTGAGCTTAGGCCGCTTGGAAGAGTCAGCGCATAGGCCGTTGTAACCGCGCTGGACTGGGAGTTGGTCAGGGTGATGCTCAGCGCAGTGCTTTCTCCCACGGTCTTGGATGCGGTCGCCGGAGTCCCGGAGAGCGTGAGCGTGCCGGGGTCGACGTAGGTTAGTGTTGCCGCCGTGGACTGAGAAGAGCCTGCCGTGACGTAGTAGCTATACGCGTCTGCAGTGCCTGCAGTCACGGTGAACGTCTTGCTCGTCCCCCCCGTGCTGATGCTGGAGCCCGAGTAGTAGCCTGCCGACGGGTCGGTGACCGAAAGGCTCGCGCCCGTGCCTGCGCCCGTTGAAACCAGCCGGACATCCGCGCTGCACGCGGTCGTTGCGCTTAGGCTGGCAGTGATGACGACGTTCGTGCCCGTCGTCAGCGTAGACGACGACGTGCTCGCGGAGATGGTAACGCTCGAGCACGAGTCGGCGCTTGCAAGCGGGGCGAGCAGCGCAATTACCGCCAATGCCAGGAAAAGGCTTGTCTTCATTGTTTTTTTTCACCCTATTGCGCTAGCCGAAGAACTGCACCATGCCGACCCAGCTTGACTCCATGCTGGTGCCATTGTATATCGTGGCGCGGATTTCGCCGGGGCCGCCGCCCTGGCCTCCCTGCGGCCAGCCGCCCGCAAAGTTAGGGCTGCCTGGGGCCTTGATTTTTGCCGCGATGCAGCCTAACGGCCCTGTCGGGAGCACCGTGACTTCCGTGTCATTCAACGGGTCGTAGGCCGTGAGGTTCTGCGTCCTTTGGCCGTTCATTCCCCACTGCTGGATGAAGAAAGTCACGTTGGCGTTCTGGATTGGCGTGCCCGGCTTGCCAAACGACTGCGCGCAGACCTTGCCCGTGACATTCGAGGTGCTCGACGCCGGCTCGAAGTTGTTCGTGCCGCTGCTGCCAGAGGTCTCCTGCACGAAGGCCACCAGCGAGTAGTTTGCCGCGCTTCCAAAGGTCGAGTTCGTCCAGTTGTTGAATGCGCGCATTGCCTTGAGCTGCAGCGCCCCATCGCCGCACGACCCGCTTGCCAGGCAGATTGAGTCGTTGAGGCTGCTCTGCATTACCGTGTAGTTGTCGCCCGGGCCGTCGTTTTGTGCGCCCTGTACCCGCGTGAAGTTGTTGTCGTCGTCCAGGACAATGACGTTGGACGCCGGGTTCCACGCGAAATACCATGTGGAGAGGAAGGCGTTCGAGCCGCCCTCGTTGGCGAGCGTGCCGTTGGCGCTCTCGTTGAACGAGCCGATGAACCACTGGGTGAAGCCCGCGTTGATTTGGGTGAGGTTGAAGATGGTGAGGTTAAGGCCGGTCCCGTAATAGTCGATTGCCGTCCAGTTGCCGGAGGGGCTTCCCCCCGCGCTGCCGTTGCTGGCGTTCTGGAGGCGCAATACCTTGGGCACCGAAGCCGCCGGCTGGCCGTAGGCGTCGAAGTTGCGTACCTCTACGAAGGTCCCGCTGTCGAAGCCTGCGGCGTCCGTGTCGCTTCCCGCGCTTAGGTTCCAGAAAAGCATGAACGACCCGCTTCGCGTGAAGTTGATGTTGAGGAACCCCAGGCCGTTTGCATCCGTGGTTGCCTGCTGGTGGACGATGTAGTCAACGCCTTCAGTGAGCAGCCCCTCGAAGCCGGAGCCGCCTCCCTGCCCTCTGCCCATCTGGTTCTGCAGTATCACATTTGCGACGCCAACGCTTGCGCTTGGCACTGGCACGCCGGCCTGCTTGACTATGTACGGGATGAGGAACGACCGATTCACCTGGTGCGAGCCGCCCCAGTTGTTGGAGTCCTGCAAGGGCGCGACGCTGCTCACCACGGAGAAGTACGCGCAGTCGAAGACGTTCCACAGCTGCAG
>JAZDFO010000099.1:0-3108 GCA_043807785.1 Microcaldota archaeon
TGTCGGGTTGGCGGCGTTGGCGTTGGTTGCCGGCGCGTTCTATTTCTCGTCGTCGCTGCGCAGGCCCAGGCCGCCGTCCGGGGGCGGCGGGGTGCATTCTGGCGTGATTTTCCTGCCGCCGGGTTTGCTTCCGGAAAAGAAGCAGTAGGGTTTTATCGGCTGCCTTTTGCTGACCCGGAAACCCAGGGTCGTTCTCGGCGGGCAGGCGCGCCGCATCGTTCGTGCTGCATTGGAGAGCGCCGGATTTGGCAAGCTCGTCGCGCGCATGATGCCTCTTGGAGCCGCCAAAGGCTGAATTGCGTCATTGGCAATCGTTAACTTTAAATAAACGATTGTTCTATTTAGTATAACATGTTGTATTCGCTTATGCGCTCGCAGGCGGAAGTCCGCGTGCTCGGCGTCGTACTTTTTTCCGACGGCCTTCACCTGCGGGAAATTGCCAGGCGTGCAAGGGTTTCGCCGGCCGAGGCCAAGCGCGAGCTTGACATCCTTCTTTCAATTGGACTTCTCTACAGGGAAACCCGCGGCAACCAAACGCTTTTTTCCGCCAACCAGTCGTGCCCCTTCCTACCGGAACTCAAGAGCCTCTACCAGAAGACCGAGGGATTCCACGCAGTCCTTCGCAAGGCTTTTTCCGGGCTGGGAGGCGTTTCATACGCCTTCATTTACGGCAGCGCCGCCGGGGGGAAGATGCGCGCAAATAGCGACGTTGACTTGTTGGTTGTCGGCGCGGTTGCCGAGGAGGCGCTTTCTTCTGCTGTTCTCAAAGCGCAGCGGAAATGCGGTTGCGAAATCAATTATATACTTTGGAGCGACAACGACCTGGGGCGCAAGCTGCGGGAAGGGGGTGCGTTCGTCACCTCGATTCTGGAAAACCCGCGGCAGTGGCTTGCAGGCGACGAGCCTGGATTTGAAGGAATTGCTTTTGAGGCGCTACGTGGAAAAGGTGCAGCCCGACGCAAGGCTCGCTGAATCCCTCTTCGCCAGCGCTGAGAAAGACTTGATAGCGTCAGGGGACAATCTTTCCTCCGGTCATCCGGATTGGGCGCTCGCCATTGCATACAACGCCATGCTTTCCGCGGGTCGTGCCCTCATGGCAAGGAAAGGGTATCGTGCGACATCCGAGGCGCACCACGTTGCCGTCGTGCAGTTCTGCGCAGCGTCCCTGCCGCGGGAGTCTTGCGGCCTCGTGGCGTCTTTCAACCGCTACCGCGTCCGAAGGCACGACGTCGTCTACGGCGAAACGGATTCAGTCGGGGAAGACGAGGCAAACCGCGCGATAGGGAACGCAAAGATGTTTGTCAAGGCCGTGCAGTCGTTGAAGTGACTACTTCCTGCTCACGAGGAATCCCTGCCCGTCCTCGACGAACTGGCGCGCCGGAAGCCTTGTGCAGGTAAACACGCCGGTCTGCCCGTCGAAGAGCAGCGGATAGATGTAGTCCGTTGCGCTAAAGCACTTGGGGCAGTTAGCCTCGCTTTTTACCGCCATCCCATTTCACCTTTGAATTGCCTTGAATTGTTTTGCCGCACTCTCATTGCGCGCGCTTTTTGGGAAAGCCGCTGACAAGGCTTTAAAGCATTGCCTCTCATTAATTCCTCCTAATGCTTGCTTGAACAAATCGGGGGGATGCCAGTGTCAGCTTTGAAGGGCATGGACTTAATTTCCGCAGCCGCGCTCGAGCGCGCCACCATCGAGGAAGTCATCGGTTTGGCGGCGAAAATGGATGCCGTATTCCGCAGGAAAGAGCGCCTCTCGACTTTGAAGGGCAAGGTCCTCTGCTCGATGTTCTATGAGCCGTCCACGCGCACGCAGTTCTCATTCAACACCGCGATGCGCCAGCTCGGCGGCGACGCGATGGGCTTTTCCGAGCCCAAATCCACTTCATTTGCAAAAGGCGAGACCCTCTACGACACCATCCGCGCGCTTGGGCCCCAGGCTGACGCGTTTGTAATCCGCCACCCCAGCGAAGGCTCGGCAGCCCTCGCGGCCGCGGCATCGGATGTGCCGGTCATCAACGCCGGCGACGGCAACAACCAGCACCCCACGCAGGCATTGCTCGACCTTTACACTATCAAGAAGTCAAAGAAGGAAATCGACGGCATCACCGTGCTTTTCGCCGGAGACCTCAAGTACGGCCGCACGGTCCACTCGCTTTCCTACGCGCTCTGTAAATTCCAGGACATTACCATCCAGTATTATTCTCCTCCGCAGCTGCGCATGCCCGAGTTCATGCTCAAGGACCTGCGCGAGCACGCCAAGGTAAAGGAGCTTTCCTCGTTCGACCTCTCGCAGGCCGACGTGGTCTATGCCACGCGCATCCAAAAGGAGCGCATCGAGGACCCAGAGGAGTACAAGCGCGCCGCGTACCGCATCGACGCCGAGATGATGAAGTCCGCCAAGCCCGACGCGATGCTCATGCACCCGCTCCCGCGCGTAGACGAGATTGCCGTGGAAGTCGACTCCGACCCGCGCGCGAAATACTTCGAGCAGGAATCCAACGGGATACCCACAAGAATGGCAATACTGCAATTGATTCTAGGATAAGGTGATCGCCCCATGACCAAGCCCGTTTCAAAGGAGGAAGAGAAGCGCGAGGAGTACCTTCGCGTGCGCAAGATTGAGAGCGGCATCGTCGTCGACCACATCCCGCAGGGCAAGTGCCTCAAGGTCGCCAAAATCCTTGGCCTTGACGAGAACAGCACGGCGACGGTGAGCATGCTCATGAACGTCCCAAGTTCGACAACGGGCCTAAAGGACATCATCAAAATCGAGGGCCGTGAGCTCAACAAGCGCGAGCTAGAGCGCATCGCTTTCGTCGCCCCCGAGGCGTCGGTGAACCTCATCCGCGACTACGCGGTTGTCGAGAAGTACAAGGTGCGCCTCCCGCAGGTGTTCGACGGACTTGTCGCCTGCCCCAACCCCAGCTGCATCAGCAACCGCGAGGGCGTCTCCAAACTCCACATCAAGGAGCACTCCCCGCTCAAGCTCCAGTGCGACTACTGTGAAAAAGTCTACGCCGAAAAGGACTTTTCCCTCTGAGGGCATTTCCACATGCCCCGGGAAAAGCCGCCAATCCGCGTGATTTCCTTCGACCTCGACGGCACGCT